>NZ_JBQKLL010000027.1:0-45825 GCF_052116245.1 Blautia sp. Sow4_E7 | reverse complement strand
TCCGGAAGGGATAAACGCTGAAGGCATCTAAGCGTGAAGCCCCCCTCAAGATGAGATGTCCCATTCGTTAAGAAGTAAACCCCCTTGAAGACGACGAGGTAGATAGGGCAGGGGTGGAAGTGTGGTAACACATGGAGCTGACTGTTACTAATAGGGTGAGGGCTTGACCAATAATCGCAAGGTTAGAAATGATTCCATAGAGGATGTAACATGTATGTAGTTTTGAAGGTACAGAACCTAAACGGTAGCCATTTGGTTATCGTTTTTTTATTGCTTTTTTCCATTCCCCCTACCCTTTTCCCTTATATTCTGCTAAAATAAAAGTAATTTTTCACATAACAGGAAGACATAAAATGAAACCAAACAAAACCAAATTAAATCTGGCAGATCAGGAAACAAAGAAAATGCTGCCAGTAATTTTTTCCCTTGCGTGGCCTACCATGCTGGAACAGCTTATGCAGACCGCTGTGCAGTATATGGATACAGGCATGGTTGGAGTCCTTGGAACAAGCGCCACTGCAGCTGTTGGGGCTACCAGTACCGTAAACTGGCTGATCGGAAGTACCATTTCCGCGATCAGTGTAGGTTTTCTGGCCTATATTTCCCAGTCAATGGGAGCTGGAAAGAAAGAACAGGCAAGAAAAGCCTCCGGCCAGGCTGTGCTGGCTGTTCTTGTAGTAGGAATCCTTTTTACCATACTTACTATGGGACTGAGCAGTAAGGTTCCGGTGTGGATGCAGGTGAATCCATCCATTCAGAAGCTGGCATCCAGCTATTTCCTTATCCTGTATGCACCAATGCTTTTTCGAACCGCAAATATCATTTTCGGAACAGTGCTGCGTGCAGTTGGCGATACCAAAACACCTATGCAGGTGGGAATTGCCTTTAACGTTATCAACATTGTGTTGAACTTTTTCCTCATTTATTCCACCAGGACCGTGGCGGTAGGTGGAAAAGAGCTGCTGATCCCGGGTGCTGGATGGGGAGTTCAGGGAGCTGCAGCCGCAAGTGCCATTGCCTATACCATTGGCGGCATTGCCATTACATATAAATTGTGGAAACATACAGAGATTTCCCCGAAAGGCCAGAGCCTCAGGCCGGATCTGGCAGTACTGCGTCCCTGCCTGAAGGTAGCGGTTCCAAATATGTTTCAGCGTTTTGCCACATCCCTTGGATATGTAGCATTTGCATCTATGATCAATTCACTGGGCGAGACAGCTACAGCAGCTCATACCATTGCAAATACAGTGGAGTCAGCCTTTTATATTCCGGGCTATGGAATGCAGACTGCGGCAGCCACACTTGCAGGAAACGCACTTGGCGCCAATGATAATAAGAAACTGAATGGTTTGGCTAGGGCAATCCTGCCGCTGGAAGTAGGACTGATGATCATTTCCGGAAGTCTTTTGTTTATTTTTGCGCCGGTACTGATCAGATTGTTTTCCTCAGATCCGCAGGTAATCCAGCTTGGAAGCACAGTGCTTCGTATGGTGGCTGTGTCAGAGCCATTTTACGGAGTGCCGATCGTGATCGAAGGAATGATGCAGGGCGTGGGAAAAACAATAACTCCTTTCATATTCAATGTAGCCGGAATGTGGGGTGTCCGGATTCTGGGAACTTTTATCTGTATTCATTTGCTGGGACTGGGACTTGTTTCTGCATGGGGATGTATGATCGGACATAACATGCTTTTGTTTATTTTGTTTACCGTGCACTATATAAGTGGAAAATGGAATCCAATGAATAAACAAAAAAGGCTTCTGTGAACGTTGCTCATAAAAACATCTCGTGGAATATTACTTGTGAACCGTAAAAAAGCACAACTTGACAGAGTATAACCCAGGCTCTATACTGGAAATTGACGAAAAAAGCGACAGGGCTTGGAATGGGTGTTAATTATTATGGAGAACAATGTGAAAGATAATCCGGAAAACAAAATGAAGCGGCAATGGATCGCGGTAGTAGCGATCTGTCTTGCTGTAATGGCTTTCCTGACTGTGTTTCTTATGAAAAGATACCGGGTGAGAACAGAGAGCATTTTTGCAGAACTGATGGAAGAATCTCTGTTATCTTCCCATTCAGAAGCGCTGGCAGAGATGGAAAATTTTCTGAATACACCAGATAATCCAGATGACGTGGAAGCAGCATGGGAAGCGCTTTCAAAAGATGAGAGCAATATTTTTCACTATGTATGCAATTCGGAAGGCGAGATCCTGGCTGGCGATATGAGGATTTTTGATATCAAATATACGGTGGCTACTGAACTGCGTTCAGCGAAGGTGAAAGATAAGAGTATTTCTGAGGCGTTAAAGACACTGAAGAATCTGACCTCTGGAAGTCCTCATATTTTCTCTGAACTGGAGAAATCCGATGTTTATCTGGTTGCGTCCAAGTTGGAGGACAGAGGCTGTATCCTGATCTCTGGTTACCGGTCTGGCAAGATGAAGAACTATAAAGGCGTGATCATTAAGGGAAACCGGATGCTGATCTTTACCCTGCTGGGGTGCGTGGCCATCATGATCTTCCTGACCGTACGTTTGTACATGAAGCAGCAGAAGCGGGTGATGAAGGGACAGGCCAGATACGACATTTTGTCAGAGTTTTCCGACACCGTACTTTTCGAGTATGACTGCCTGGATAAAACACTGGTATTTACACCGAATATTACCACTTTGTTTGGTCTGAAGGAGATCGGGCAGATCCGTCCATTTGATAAAGACACGGATTTTACCATGGTGCATCCTGACGATGTTCCTAAAGTAAAAACTCTTCTTTCCACCATTGGAGATGAGAAAGATGAAGTGGATGATTTCGTGATCCGCTTCAAGGACAAAAATGGCAATTACCGTTGGGTGCGCTGGATGGGACGACTGGTAAGAGGGCGTCTTGGCACGCCTCAGGTATTCCTTGGCAAGATCTCAGATGTTCAGGATGAGATGACCAAGGAGCAGGATCTTCTGGAAAAAGCCTCTATAGATGGGCTTACAGGTGCACTTAACCGGAAATCCGCAGAACAGAAGATCGCAGCTCTCATGCAGGATCGAGACTGCAAGGGTTATCTGTTCATGCTTGACATTGATGATTTCAAGACGGTAAACGATACTATGGGACATGCTATCGGAGACCTTGCACTGATCACTCTTGTGAAGTATTTGAAAGAGCATTTCCGCAAGGACGATATTGTGGGACGCCTTGGGGGAGATGAGTTTATCGTGTTTATGACCAATACGGAAGCGGCCACTGCAGCGCAGGCAAAGGGGGAAGAAATCCTGAATATCCTTGCAGAGGCAGAGACCACCCCTCATTTTACCGTGAGCATTGGTGCAGCCGCTTATCCAGCAGCAGGTAAAGATTACGAAAGTCTGTATCTGGCTGCGGATCATGCCATGTATGTGTCAAAGAAATCAGGTAAAAACAGGATTCATGTAGATGATGGTACTACTGTGACAGAAAAAGAAGACTAAAGGAAGGTGACAAAAATGCGGTTGCAGATTGTACAGGATGCATTAAAAAAGAAGAACATTAAATATGAATACACAGAAATTGACGGCTGCGGAAGCCTTGATTTCCTTTTCCGTGGACTGAAATTCCATGTGTGGGAGTACGAAGACCGCGTCTGGGGGGCTGAGACGAACATTTATGAAGCCGGACGCAGCCAGGATATTGAAGGCAATTACGAAGAAGTGATCGCGAAAGAAATTTTGTCATGGCCAGATATAATGCCAGGAAGTTGAGGAATGGGATGAGATACGAGATCAGCAATGAATTTCTTACAGTGCAGGCGGATACAGCAGGTGCTGTTTTATGGTCAGTGAAGGACCAGGACGGATTTGAGTATATCTGGCAGGGGGATGAAAGATACTGGAATGAACATGGAGCCAATCTTTTCCCCTATATTGCAAGAATGTGGGAGAAATCCTATACATTTCAGGGAAAAACTTATCATATGGATATCCACGGTTTTGCCAAGGATTCTGAATTTAAGTGTGTAAAAGCAGAGAATAAAGAAATGGTTTTTGTACTTGAAGACAGTGAGCAGACGCTGGAACAGTATCCTTTTCATTTTTCTCTGGAGATCCGGTATCTGCTTGAGGGAAAAGCACTGAAGGTCATCTATTCGGTGAAGAATAAGGATGAAAAGACCATGTACTTTGGAATCGGCGGGCATCCGGGATTTAATCTTCCTATGGAAGAGGGACTTTCCTTTGATGATTATGAGCTGGAATTTTCCGAAAGGTGTGAACCAAAGCGGATCCTTTTTTCCCAGGAATGCTTTGTGGAGGGAAAGAAAGCTTATGAGCTTACAGATGGAAAACGTATTCCTCTTCAGCATAATATTTTCGATGAAGATGCCATTGTACTGGAAGAAACCTCTGGACAGGTGCTGCTTCACAGCTTAAAAGGCAAAAAAGGAGTGAAGGTGGCTTATCAGGATATGCCGTATATTGGTTTCTGGCACATGCCCTGTACTGATGCACCTTATGTGTGTATCGAGCCCTGGTGTTCCCTTCCCTCCAGACAGGGGATCACAGAAGACCTGGAAAAACAGGAGGATCTTCTTTCCCTGGAGTCCGGCAAAGAGCGCCAGGTTTCCTGGACAATGGAAATTCTTTAGGAAGGCAGGACATCGGATCATGAAAAAGAAGCAGGGTGCAAACTGCGAATATTGTGTAAATTATTCTTATGATGATGATTATGAATGTTACACCTGTGAGATGAACCTGGATGAAGATGAAATGTACCGCTTTATTACAGGAACCTACCATGACTGCCCATATTTCCGCATGGGAGACGAGTACAGGGTAGTCCGGAAACAGATGTAAAAATTTTTAGAAAAACTTAAAATAACTGTTGACAAATAAAATCGAACGTGGTATTTTATTACAGAACGCTGCCGAAGACAGTAGGTGCCGTAAGGCATAAGGATTAAAACGCCTACCGAGGACTAAGTATTCTTTAGTAAGAATTACGTTAAGCCTTGCTGTCTTACAGCAAGGCTTTTTTTGGCGGTATATCAAATTCTATAAGGAGGTGTACCATTTCATGGCAAAAGTAGAACTTAAACAACCAATCGTAGAAGAAATCGCTAACAACATTAAAGACGCTCAGGCTGTTGTTCTTGTAGACTACAGTGGTCTTACCGTTGAGCAGGATACTATTTTACGTAAAGAGTTAAGAGAGTCCGGCGTACAGTACAAGGTTTACAAAAACACTTTAATGCGTCGTGCATTCGAAGGTACTCCATGTGCAGATCTTGACAAGCACTTACATGGAACAAACGCTATTGCAATTTCTGCAACAGACGCTACTGCTCCTGCAAGAATCCTTGCAAAATTTGCAAAACAGTATCCGGCACTTGAGTTAGTAGCTGGTATTGTTGAGGGTAACTACAACGATCAGGCAGGAATCCAGGCACTGTCCCAGGTTCCATCCAGAGAAGAACTTCTTGGCAAACTGCTTGGAAGTATCCAGTCTCCTATCACCAACTTTGCTCGTGTGCTTAATCAGATCGCAGAGCAGCAGGGCGGAGAGGCTGAGGCACCAGCAGCAGAATAATTTAAGAATCTGTCGCTGAATCGAATCATTGATTCCACAAAAATATTAAAAATGGAGGAAAATTATAATGGCAAAGTTAACAACAGCTGAGTTTATCGAAGCAATCAAAGAGTTATCTGTATTAGAGTTAAATGAGTTAGTAAAAGCTTGCGAGGAAGAGTTCGGTGTATCCGCAGCAGCAGGCGTTGTTGTAGCCGCAGCTGGAGCAGCTGAGGCAGCAGAGGAGAAAGATGAGTTTGACGTAGAGCTTACAGAAGTAGGTCCTAACAAAGTTAAAGTTATCAAAGTTGTTCGTGAGATCACAGGCTTAGGTCTTAAAGAAGCTAAAGAAGTTGTTGATGGTGCTCCTAAAGCAGTTAAAGAGGGCGCTTCCAAAGCTGAGGCTGAGGACATCAAAGCTAAACTTGAGGCTGAAGGCGCTAAAGTTACTCTTAAATAATTTAAGCGTATTTAAGCGAACCAAGCTCCCCGCAGAAGTCTGTCTGACAGGCCTCTGTGGGGATTTTTTTGTGTAATAGGGATCTGAATATGAAGAAGATTTTTATTGGAACATTGTTGGGAATCGCGCTGTGTCTGGGAGGCGGCCAGACCTTATTGGCAGAAGGGAATGTTGCGGAAGAGGTAAACGCAAACGAAGATTTTGCCACAGACGAAACAGAGAAATGGGAAGCAGCGGATGACCCAGAGGGGAGTTTCCAGGGAGACGCTTCGTTTGGAGCTGCGGAAAATGACGGAAACCCTGCAGGGAACGCAGAAGCGGTTCTCCAGGAAGAGGAAGACGGTTTTTACAGCGAGACCGAAGAACCAGACCTTTTTTTGTCAGAAGATCCTGAAAATGCCCAGGAGAATACGCAAGAGGAAGAACCAGATCCATCTTCCGATATGAGGAGCATTTTGGATGCGCTTTCCCCGGATGCTACCAGTGTTACGCTGAATGCGCAGGATGGAAGCGACATTACGGACAGCCTGAACCTGGCTCTTAAGTTTATGGGAGAGCGGGCAAGTGATACTGCTCCGTGTTCGGTAATTGTTCCACCTGGAAGCTATACTGTATCAGATACCATTCATATGTACAGCAATCTGACACTTTACGCCCGTGGTGCGGTTATCACCAAGGCATGTGCAGATAAACATGTGGTATTACGGCTGGGAGACCAGGAGACGTCCGCAGGTGGTTATGACGGCTATCGGAATATTACCATTGAAGGTGGAAACTGGGACCTGAATTATCCGATTGTAGAGGATAAGGAAGGTGAGGGCGGTTTTGTTGGATTCAGAATCGGTCATGCCAGCCATGTAATGATAAAAGATGTGACCTTTTTGAACAATCTGAAGTCCCATTTTCTGGAATTTGCAGGTGTAAAAGATGTAACCGTCACGGGCTGTACCTTTAAGGGGTACTGGCAGGAATACGAGGGCGGCGGACAGGAGTGCATTCAGCTGGATGCCTGCCTGGACTATATTTTTCCCGGGTATCGCCCCTTCGACGGCGCTGTCTGCGAAGATGTGAGGATCGAGAACAATACCTTTCAGGATGTTTTTGCAGGGGTGGGAAGCCATAGTATGATCTATGACCGCCCTTATCAGAACATTGTGATCCGGGGAAATACTTTCCAGAATATTCGAAAGAGAGCAGTCTGGTGCCTGAATTATGTAAATGGGACAGTAGAGAATAACCGAATGGAAAATGTAGGCGGCGGAGTGCTGGTGAGCAATCTGTATCTGCCCAACACACATCTGGCGCCGGGAACTGCTTACGGAACATCTGCGAATCATCAGGCAGCGGGGATTCTGGTAAAAGGAAATCAGATTTCCATTTCCTCTGTGTCCAAAGTGAATGGAGCCAGCTGGCAAGGCTATGGAATACAGGTTCAGGGTGCCAGGGTGAGCAAATCTGCAAATGGTATTCCGGCTGACTTATATAGGGAAACTACTGTCACGATTTCCGAAAATAAGATTACAGGAACTGGCAATGGAATCCGCCTTTATCTTGCAGATAACTGTAAGGTCAGCGGTAATGAGCTGGCTTTGTCCAGGACCACAGGATTTTCCAATATGGGAATCTATCTGAGTGCATCATCGGGCAACAGCATTTCTAATAATAGAGTGTCCGGGTGCAAGAACGTAGGCATCTATGCCTATAATGGCGGCAGTCTGAAGGTTTCCTCCAGTCAGAACCAGATTACGGGAAACACAGTTTTCGGGACTGGTGGGGATGGAATTTACATTGCAGCCGGCAGCACAGGTACCACTCTTTCCAGGAACCGGGTTCTGTCTGGGAAAAAGAACGGAATGATAGTTCTGGGGAGCAAGAGCTGCCAGATCACGTCCAATCAGGTATCGGGCTGTACATTGGATGGAATATACATGGAAAATCTTGGCAATGCTGTTGTTAAGTCCAATAAGATCAGCAGCGTAAAAGGCCGGGGGATACAGGTGATATCCAGCACCACCAAAAGCCTCTATGGGAACGTTATTACAGGAAGCAGAAAGTGCGGCCTGTATGTATATAAATCCAAGATTAAAGGAAACAAGAAAAACCAGCTGGAAAATAATGGAAGTACCTATGCCATTTATGCAAAAAGCAGTTCCGGCATTGTGGCCGTGAAGTTGCCCACTTTTTCCAGGATTACGAAAAAGACTATGAAGATCACGGGAAAGGCAGCAGGAGGAAAAACGCTTACTGCATACGTTGTAAGAAAGGCCGGGAATAAGAAGATTGGCAGAGGTACCATTAACTCAAAGAAGAAATATAGTATCGCCATAAAGAAACAGAAAAAAGGAACGGTTCTCCGGTTTGTATTAGCCGACAAATACGGAAACACCTCCTATACAAATAAAAAAGTGAAATAATTTTGAAAAATAACGGGAAATTTGCTTGACAGGCTTTTTTTGTTGTGCTATAGTGAAGAATGCTATATTATGGCAAGATATGCCTACTATGCGTTGCCCGCAAAGCAGGCTGATGTTGTAATAAATAAAATAAAACAGGGGTGAAACGTCAATGGAAAAAAACAGAATTCGTTCTGTAAAAACTGGAAAAAGCATGCGAATGAGCTACCAGAGACAAAAAGAAGTCCTGGAAATGCCGAATTTGATCGAGGTCCAGAAGGATTCTTACCAGTGGTTTCTCGACGAAGGATTGAATGAAGTATTCGACGATATTTCTCCAATCGCAGACTACGGCGGAAAGCTCAGTCTTGAATTCATCGGCTTTACATTTGATGAAAAAGAGGCCAAATACACCATCGAGCAGTGTAAAGAACGTGACGTAACTTATGCCGCACCTTTGAAGGTTAGAGTGAGACTGATTAACAAGGAAACAGAAGAGATCAAGGAACACGAGATTTTCATGGGAGACCTGCCGATCATGACTGCGACAGGAACTTTCGTCATTAACGGTGCTGAGCGTGTTATTGTCAGCCAGTTAGTACGTTCCCCTGGAATCTATTATGCCATTGCACACGATAAAATCGGTAAAAGACTGTTTTCCTGTACAGTAATTCCTAACAGAGGAGCATGGCTGGAATATGAAACCGACTCCAACGATGTATTTTATGTACGTGTGGACAGAACCCGTAAGGTTCCAATCACTGTGCTGATCCGTGCGCTTGGTGTTGGTTCCAATGCAGAGATCATCGATCTGTTTGGTGAAGAACCGAAGATCCTTGCAAGTTTTACAAAAGATACTTCTACAAAATATGAAGAAGGTCTTCTGGAACTGTATAAGAAAATCCGTCCAGGCGAGCCGCTTGCAGTTGAGAGCGCAGAGAGCCTGATCAATGCGATGTTCTTTGATCCGAGAAGATATGATCTTGCCAAGGTCGGACGTTATAAATTTAATAAGAAACTTCATTTCAATAAACGAATTGTTGGTCATAAGCTGGCTGATGATGTGGTTGAGGGCTCCACAGGAGAAATACTTGCAGAAGCAGGCACCATCGTTACCAGAGAACTGGCAAATGCCATTCAGAACGCTGCAGTTCCATTTGTATGGATCCAGGGTGAAGAAGACCGCAGAATTAAAGTTCTTTCCAACTTAATGGTAGACATGCATCACTATCTGCCGGAGATCGAGAACCTGGAAGAGCTTGGTGTTACAGAGTTAGTATACTACCCTGTACTCGAAAAAATTCTGGAAGAAAATGACACACTTGAGGACAGAATTGCTGCTATCAGCAGAGATATCCATGATCTGATTCCGAAGCATATTACAAGAGAAGATATTTTTGCTTCTATTAACTACAATATGCATCTGGAATACGGCATTGGAAATGACGACGATATCGACCACTTAGGAAACCGTCGTATCCGTGCGGTTGGTGAGCTGCTTCAGAACCAGTACCGTATCGGTCTTTCCAGACTTGAGCGTGTGGTTCGTGAGAGAATGACAACACAGGATGTGGAGACAATCTCCCCACAGACACTGATCAATATCAAACCAGTAACAGCTGCTGTGAAAGAGTTCTTTGGTTCTTCCCAGCTGTCACAGTTCATGGATCAGAACAACCCTCTGGGTGAGCTGACCCATAAGAGACGTCTTTCCGCACTGGGACCTGGCGGTCTGTCACGAGACAGAGCCGGATTCGAGGTACGAGACGTTCACTATTCCCATTACGGAAGAATGTGCCCGATCGAGACACCTGAGGGACCTAACATCGGTCTGATCAACTCCCTTGCATCTTATGCGAAGCTGAATCAGTACGGATTTGTTGAGGCACCTTACCGTAAGATCGATAAGACTGATCCTATGAATCCGCGTGTAACCGACGAAGTTGTTTACATGACAGCAGATGAAGAGGATAACTACCATGTAGCACAGGCGAATGAGGCTCTGGACGCAGAAGGACATTTCGTTCGTAAGAACGTTTCCGGTCGTTACCGCGAAGAGACTCAGGAGTACGAGCGTCAGATGTTTGATTACATGGACGTATCTCCTAAGATGGTATTCTCTGTAGCTACAGCCTTGATCCCATTCCTTCAGAACGACGATGCGAACCGTGCGCTGATGGGATCTAACATGCAGCGTCAGGCCGTTCCGCTTCTTACTACAGAGGCACCAGTTGTTGGTACAGGAATGGAAGCCAAGACCGCTGTTGACTCCGGTGTTTGTGTGGTTGCAAGAAAGTCTGGTACTGTACTTCGCTCCACATCTACCGATATCAGCATTAAGAATGATGACGGAACCAAAGATGATTATCATCTTACCAAATTCATGCGCAGTAACCAGAGCAACTGCTACAACCAGCGTCCGATCGTAAATCAGGGCGAGCATGTAGAAGCAGGCGATGTGATTGCTGACGGTCCGTCCACTTCTCAGGGAGAGCTTGCTCTTGGTAAGAACCCTCTGATCGGATTTATGACCTGGGAAGGTTATAACTACGAGGATGCTGTACTGTTAAGTGAGAAACTTGT
This sequence comes from Blautia sp. Sow4_E7, assembly GCF_052116245.1. Lineage (NCBI taxonomy): Bacteria > Bacillati > Bacillota > Clostridia > Lachnospirales > Lachnospiraceae > Blautia > Blautia sp. Sow4_E7. The sequence goes on along the minus strand of NZ_JBQKLL010000027.1, from coordinate 34,854 downwards.
ACAGAACGATGTTTATACATCTGTTCACATTGAAGAATATGAGGCAGAATCCCGTGACACCAAGTTAGGACCGGAAGAGATCACACGTGACGTCCCAGGCGTTGGTGATGATTCCCTGAAAGATCTTGACGAGCGCGGAATCATCCGTATCGGTGCAGAGGTTCGTGCCGGTGATATCCTTGTTGGTAAGGTAACTCCTAAGGGAGAGACAGAGCTTACCGCAGAGGAGAGACTCCTTCGTGCGATCTTTGGTGAGAAGGCACGTGAAGTACGTGATACTTCCCTTAAGGTACCGCATGGTGAGTATGGTATCGTTGTGGATGCCAAGGTATTTACAAGAGAAAATGGTGACGAGCTGTCCCCAGGAGTAAACCAGTCTGTACGTATTTATATCGCACAGAAGAGAAAGATCTCCGTTGGTGATAAGATGGCTGGTCGTCATGGTAACAAGGGTGTCGTTTCCCGTGTACTTCCGGTTGAGGATATGCCATTCCTTCCGAACGGCCGTCCGCTGGATATCGTGCTGAACCCTCTGGGTGTACCTTCCCGTATGAACATCGGACAGGTCCTGGAGATCCACTTAAGTCTTGCTGCTAAGGCACTTGGCTTCAATATTTCCACACCGGTATTCGATGGTGCAAACGAGAATGATATCCAGGATACACTGGAACTTGCAAATGATTATGTAAATACAGAAGACTTTGAAGAGTTCCGTGAGAAATACAAAGATATTCTGGCACCTGATGTAATGCAGTATCTGGATGAGAACAAAGCCCACAGAGCACTGTGGAAGGGAGTTCCGATCTCCAGAGATGGTAAGGTACAGCTTCGTGACGGACGTACCGGAGAGTTCTTCGACGGCCCGACCACGATCGGACACATGCACTACCTGAAGCTGCATCATCTGGTTGATGATAAGATCCATGCCCGTTCCACAGGTCCTTACTCTCTGGTTACACAGCAGCCTCTGGGTGGTAAAGCCCAGTTCGGTGGACAGCGTTTCGGAGAGATGGAGGTTTGGGCTCTGGAGGCATATGGTGCATCCTATACACTCCAGGAAATCCTGACAGTTAAATCCGATGATGTAGTCGGTCGTGTGAAGACTTATGAAGCGATCATCAAGGGAGACAATATCCCTGAGCCTGGTATTCCGGAATCCTTTAAGGTACTTCTTAAAGAGCTCCAGTCCCTGGCACTGGATGTACGTGTTCTCAAAGATGACCAGACAGAAGTTCAGATCATGGAGAATGTAGATTACGGCGAAACCGATCTTCGTGCAGTTATCGAGGGAGATTCCCGCGGACACAGAGGAGAGGAATCCTTCAGCAAACACGGCTATACCAAGCAGGAGTTTGACGGCGAGGAACTTGTAGATGTGGACGAGGACGAAGAAGAGGATTATGAATCCGAAATCGACGATTCCTACGATGATAACGAAGAGTAGAAAGGGGAAAAGAATACATGGCAGAATCAACCAATACCAATGAAACATATCAGCCAATGACTTTCGATGCCATTAAAATCGGACTGGCGTCCCCGGAAAAGATCAGAGAGTGGTCAAGAGGTGAGGTTACAAAACCAGAAACCATCAACTACCGTACCTTGAAACCGGAGAAAGACGGACTTTTCTGTGAAAGAATTTTCGGACCGAGCAAGGACTGGGAGTGCCACTGTGGTAAATACAAGAAAATCCGCTTTAAAGGTGTTGTCTGCGACAGATGTGGTGTTGAGGTTACCAAGTCCTCTGTTCGTAGAGAGCGTATGGGACATATCGAGCTTGCTGCTCCTGTTTCCCATATCTGGTATTTCAAGGGTATTCCGTCCCGTATGGGACTTATCCTGGATCTGACTCCAAGAACACTGGAGAAAGTCCTTTACTTTGCAAACTATATCGTACTGGATCCGGCTGATTCCGGACTCCAGTACAAACAGATCCTCACTGAGAGAGAGTATCAGGATGCCCGTGAGTCCTACGGAAACAACTTCCGTGTAGGTATGGGTGCTGAAGCTATTAAGGAACTCCTTATGGCGATCGATCTTGAGAAGGATTCTGCTGAATTAAAGGCAGAGCTGGTTAAGGCAACAGGCCAGAAGCGTGCAAGGATCATCAAATGTCTTGAGGTTGTTGAGTCTTTCCGTGAGTCAGGAAACCGTCCTGAGTGGATGATCCTGGATGTTGTTCCTGTAATCCCGCCGGATCTTCGTCCTATGGTACAGCTGGATGGTGGACGTTTTGCAACATCTGACCTGAATGATCTGTACAGAAGAATCATTAATCGTAACAATCGTCTGAAAAGACTGCTGGAGCTTGGTGCTCCGGATATCATTGTCCGCAATGAGAAACGTATGCTTCAGGAAGCTGTTGACGCCCTGATCGACAATGGTCGTCGTGGCCGTCCGGTAACAGGACCTGGAAACAGAGCCCTGAAATCACTTTCTGACATGCTGAAAGGTAAATCCGGACGTTTCCGTCAGAACCTTCTTGGTAAGCGTGTTGACTACTCCGGACGTTCCGTTATCGTCGTTGGACCTGAGCTGAAGATTTATCAGTGTGGTCTGCCGAAAGAGATGGCGATCGAGCTGTTCAAACCTTTCGTTATGAAAGAGCTGGTAGCAAACGGTACCTCTCACAATATTAAGAATGCCAAGAAGATGGTAGAGAAGCTTGAGCCAGCTGTATGGGATGTTCTGGAAGACGTTATCAAAGAGCATCCGGTTATGCTGAACCGTGCACCTACACTGCATCGTCTGGGTATCCAGGCGTTCGAGCCGATCCTTGTAGAAGGTAAGGCTATTAAGCTTCATCCACTTGTTTGTACCGCGTTCAACGCTGACTTCGATGGTGACCAGATGGCTGTCCATCTTCCACTTTCCCAGGAAGCACAGGCAGAGTGCCGTTTCCTGCTTCTGTCTCCGAACAACCTGCTGAAACCTTCCGATGGTGGTCCGGTAGCCGTTCCTTCACAGGATATGGTCCTTGGTATCTACTATCTGACCCAGGAGAGACCTGGAAACAAGGGCGAAGGCAAGTTCTTCAAGAGCGTAAACGAAGCAATTCTGGCATATGAGAACCAGGTAATCACCCTGCAGTCCAAGATCCTTGTCCGCTGCAGCAAGGTTATGCCGGATGGAAGCACTTTCACAGGTAATGTACAGTCTACACTGGGACGGTTCCTGTTCAATGAGATCCTGCCGCAGGATCTTGGATTTGTTGACAGAAGCATTCCGGGAAATGAGCTTCTCCTTGAGGTTGACTTCCTGGTTGGTAAGAAACAGCTGAAACAGATCCTTGAAAAAGTTATTAATACTCACGGAGCAACCAAGACTGCTGAGGTTCTGGACTCTATCAAGGCTATGGGTTACAAGTATTCTACAAGAGCTGCCATGACCGTATCTATTTCCGATATGACCGTGCCGCCGCAGAAGCCTGAGATGATCAAGGCTGCACAGGATACTGTAGATAAGATCACCAAGAACTACAAACGTGGTCTTATTACTGAGGAAGAGCGTTACAAAGAGGTTGTTGATACCTGGAAGAAGACTGATGATGAGCTTACTCATGCACTTCTTTCCGGACTTGATAAATACAACAACATCTTCATGATGGCTGACTCTGGTGCCCGTGGATCTGATAAGCAGATCAAACAGCTTGCAGGTATGCGTGGATTGATGGCCGATACAACCGGACATACAATCGAGCTTCCTATCAAGTCAAACTTCCGTGAAGGTCTGGACGTACTGGAATACTTCATGTCTGCTCATGGAGCTCGTAAAGGACTTTCCGATACCGCTCTTCGTACAGCCGATTCCGGTTACCTGACAAGACGTCTTGTTGACGTATCTCAGGACCTGATCGTACGTGAGATGGACTGCTGTGAGAACAGAGCAGAGATTTCCGGTATGTATGTAAAAGGTTTCATGGATGGCAAGGAGGAGATTGAGAGCCTTCAGGATCGTATCACAGGCCGTTTCTCCTGCGAAGACATTAAGAATAAAGACGGTGAAGTTCTTGTAAAAGCTAATCACATGATCACTCCGAAGCGTGCTGCACGTATTATGAAAGAGGGCGTGGATAACATTACCGGAGGTCCTGTAGAGCAGGTTAAGATCCGTACCATCCTGAGCTGTAAGTGCAAGGTTGGTGTGTGTGCGAAGTGCTATGGTGCCAACATGGCTACCGGTGAGCCGGTACAGGTTGGTGAGTCCATCGGTATCATCGCTGCACAGTCTATCGGTGAGCCTGGTACACAGCTGACCATGCGTACTTTCCATACTGGTGGTGTTGCCGGTGGAGATATCACACAGGGTCTTCCTCGTGTCGAGGAGCTTTTCGAGGCAAGAAAGCCGAAGGGACTTGCTGTTATCACTGAAATCAAGGGTATTGCTACAATCAACGACACCAAGAAGAAGAGAGAGATCATCGTAACTGATCCGGAGACAGGCGATTCCAAGACTTACCTGATCCCATACGGTTCCCGTATTAAGATCATGGACGGACAGGTTATGGAAGCCGGTGATGAGCTTACAGAAGGTAGTGTAAACCCGCATGATATCCTTAGAATCAAGGGCGTTCGTGCTGTTCAGGATTACATGATCCGTGAGGTTCAGCGTGTATATCGTCTCCAGGGTGTTGAGATCAACGATAAGCATATCGAGGTTATCGTTCACCAGATGCTGAAGAAGATCCGTATCGAGGATAACGGAGATTCTGAGTTCCTGCCAGGAACACTTGTTGACTTCCTTGAGTATGAGGAAGTAAATGAGAAACTGGAAGCTGAGGGCTTACGTCCTGCAGTTGGAAAACAGGGAATGCTGGGTATCACTAAGGCTTCTCTGGCAACCGATTCCTTCCTGTCAGCTGCTTCCTTCCAGGAGACCACTAAGGTTCTGACTGAAGCTGCGATCAAGGGTAAGGTTGACCATCTGATCGGTCTGAAGGAGAACGTAATCATCGGTAAACTGATCCCGGCTGGTACAGGTATGAAGTGCTACAGCGATGTAGAGCTTGATACAGGAATGCCGGAAGAGCCAGAAGAAATCGAATTCGATGAAATGGACGACGAGGATCAGGACGTACTGGATGTAGCTGAGGATTCAGAAGAACTGGAGGCTGAAGAGGCTCTGGATGAGGCTGAGGACGAAGACTCTGCTGACGACAGTGAAGAGTAATCAATAAAATATACGAAACTACAGATCCCCCAGGGTGACAGAATGTTGCCCTGGGGGATTTTTTGCGCAATAAGCGAAAGTCTGTGTGTACGAGACCTTGGCGATTACTGCGATAGCGGGCAAATCTTACGGAACATGTTTGGAATGTTGAGATAGATATAGCCTTAAACTATAACTGGCTCTATAAAACTGCAATTCCAAAATCTGCATTTGGGGGTTGCATATTGGAAAGTTCTGGTCTATAATAAGCAACATCAAGAGAAACATATAAAACATATCAAGTTACTAGGAAAGGAGAAACCAAGATGACAGTATCAGTTAGAACAATGGAAATGTGTTGCACCATGAAGATGGAGAAAGAGGCCATGTGTTGTTGCTGTTGTTGCGGCTCCATGATGATAGATAGAAAATAAAATAGAATTTCAGACATATGCGTTTATGTGACAAGAACAAAGAAGTTTTTTGAAACAGGTATTCGGATATGAACCTGTTATTTTTTTACCTTTTTTTACTAAAAATGAGACAATTCGGAGGAAAATAAAATGAGTGGATGCGGATGCAGTTTTTCAGCAGTAGAGGATGTTAAGGAAGAAGTGAAATATACAGATGAGCTTGCAGATCAGTTTGCAAAAGAAGTTGGAGTTGATCCAAGACCTAATGAAACTTTAGTAGAGATTGATGAGAGAGGCGCATTTATCAGACAGCCAAATGCATTTATCCAGCCATTCGGTGACGAAGAGGGCGACTTAAAAGCAGAGGCTGGCCGTTACGGAATCTACTGGGCCACAGGATGTAACTGGTCAAACAGACCGATCATTGTAAGAGATCTTCTTGGACTTCAGGATGTGATCTCAGACACCAGAGTAACTCATTCCGGTGAGACAAACAAATACGGACACGCTTTTGGTGATCAGCCAGGATTCAAGGATCCGAAGACAGGAGCTTACTTCCTCAGCGAGTTTTACAAAAGAGCAAACCCGGATTTCAAGGGAAGAGCAACAACTCCAACCCTGGTAGATATCAAAGAAAAGAAAGCTGTAAACAATGACTATCATCGTCTTACCAATTACATCGAGGTTCAGTTCCGGCCGTTCCAGCCAAAGGATGCGCCAGATCTTTACCCGAAGAAATTCCGTAAGGAGATTGATGAATTTAACGACTGGCTGTTCCCACATGTAAATAACGGACATTACCGCATGGCATTCTGCCAGTCCCCGGAGGCATATGATGAAGCTTACGAAGATTTTTATGAATCACTTGAAAAACTGGACAAGAGACTGGAAACAAACCGTTTCCTCTTCGGAGATTACATTACAGACAGCGATGTCCGCGCTTATGTTACCCTGGTCCGCTGGGATGTAAGCTACTATCACAACATCGGACCTGTGAAAAAACCAATCCGTGATTATAAGAACATCTGGGGGTACTTAAGAGAGCTTTACCAGATTCCGGCATTCCACCATGGAAGTGATCCGCAGGTTCTGGCACTGGAGGGACCGAAAAAGAAGCTTGGAGAAGTTCTTTTCCGCGGATACAATGAGCGGATCCTTGCCAAAGTTGATTTCGAAAAGCTTTGGGCAGATGATGGAGAGAGAAGAAAGCTGAGCAAGACTCCAGACGAAGTATTCCTTCGTCATCCGGAAGGTGAGACCTACGAGGACTATGCAGGACCGATTTCCAAGACCATCTGGAACAGCCCGAAATGGGAAGACAGAAATCCGAAGAATGGAACTTTATCTGTGGATGCGTCTATTAATCCATTGAAGGGACTTCTGTAAGAACGAGGGAAAGGCTAATATCAATGATTTTGGAAAATCATTTGAGAAATAGGCGGTATCAGAATGATAGAAAAGCAAAACTGAAAAACAGGGCTTTCTATACAAGATTAGACGAGAGAGGAAAGATATTATGAAAAATTTAAATAAAATTACAGCAGCACTCCTGGCAGGAGCATTAGCCGCAAGTCTTACAGGCGGCGCAGCAACCGTATTTGCAGATTCAGATGTAACAATTGTCAAAGGTGTAACAAGCGGTTCCCTGGCTCCTTACTTTTATGTTGGAGACGACAATGAACTTACAGGTGTAGATATCGATATTGTGAAAGAGGTTTTTAACCGTCTTCCCCAGTATGAGCTTCAGATCGATACCGCAGATGCACTGCAGGGCGTTATCAGCGGTCAGTATGATATTGCGATCAACAACTACGGCTATACAGATGAGAGAGCAGAGTCCTACTACTTCTCTTTCCCATACAAAACAAGCTTTAACGAGTACATCCAGCGAGCTGATGATGAGCCCCTTACCTCTCTTCAGGATCTGGCGGACAGAGGATACAAGATCGAGCTGACAGCAGGAAGCCTGACAGCAAATGCCCTGGAGACCTGGAATGAGGAAAATCCGGATCATCAGATCGAGATCGTGTATGATAACACCAATTTCCAGGTTCGTTATCAGAACATTGTAGACGGAGTTACAGATGTGGCAATCGATGATGGCCCGCTGATCGACAACCTTCTTCCAAACTTTGGACTGGAAGGACAGCTGGTTCCAAATCCCATTGATGACGAAACCCAGGAATTCCTTTTCCCACAGAACAATACCTATTTCCTCTTTGGAAAAAATGAGGAAGGCGCAGCTCTCCGTGATGATGTAGATGCAGTTCTCAAAGAGATGAAAGAGGACGGAACATTGGCTGAGATCACCGAAAAATATCTTGGAAAAGACACCAGCCCGGATGAGAAATATTTCGAAGAGACAATTAACTAATAAGAAAAAGTTCGGGAAGGAAGCAGTGTGATAAGTTTCCTTCCCGAACGGACATATCGCCATATATGAAGAAAAATACAGGAAAATGAGGGAGAAAAGTCATGGTGGAAATTTACCGTATCGAAAAAGGGGCGGAGGCCTGGAAATATAAAGCTTATGATTATGTGAGGACAGACGCCTTCTGCGTGGGACAAGGGATTCCCATTGAGTTTGAGTTTTCACATGACGAGAAGGAAGAGGAACTTCAGGCAGTACTTCTTGTGGAAGACCACAAGCCAGTGGCTGGCTGCCGGATCGCTTTTCCCGACGAGAAGACCGGCAAGATCGAACGTGTCTGCGTAGTGCGGGAGAAACAAAAAGGCGGTTATGGCAGAATCCTTATTGGAGAAGCTGAGAAATGGCTGAAAGAGTACGGCGTAAATCATATTGTGATCAGCAGCCAGGACCGCGCTGCTGGTTTCTATGAGAAGCTGGGATACAAGCTGAATCCGGATGTGAGCCCGAATGTGTATGACAGACATCATGAGGACGAGGGCAAAAAACAGGAAGCAGAAAGCCAGCCGGAAAAGCCAAAGAAGCCTATTCCAGGTCTTGGATTTACCTGTGTACTGGTTGAGAAGTATTTGTAAAAAGTGTGTCGCTGTGAACAGTAACACCGATCGGGCATGAATGAATAACCGTATAGCAGTTGCTGCTAAAAATTCAAGCTTCATGCTAAAATATAACTTGTAGGAGAAAAATCATGGGAAAATTATTTGACGTATCACTTGTATTCACATCCATTCCGGAATTGTTGGAAAAATTACCGATCACCCTGGAGCTGGCATTGCTTTCCATGCTTCTGGGACTGATCCTGGGACTGGTGATGGCGATTATTAAAATGCGAAAGATCAAAGGACTGACACAGTTTACCAACCTTGTGATCTCCCTTTTACGAGGAACTCCTGTAATTGTACAGCTGTATGTGGCATTCTTTGGAATTCCTATGATTTTTAAAGCAATCAATCAGAAACTTGGAACAAACCTTGCAGTAGCAGACATTCCCGGAATTGTATATGCAATGGTTGCACTGGGACTGAATCAGGCCGGATTTATGGCAGAGATCATCCGATCAGCACTTCAGTCTGTGGATAACGGACAGATTGAGGCTGCACATGCCCTTGGAATGACTTACCCACAGGCACTTCGCAGAATCATTCTTCCAGAGGCAATTGAGGTGGCACTTCCCACATTGGGAAATTCACTGATCAGCATTATTAAGGGAACTTCATTGGCTTTCACCTGCGCGGTTGTGGAGATTACAGCACAGGGCCAGATCATTGCCGGAAAAACATACCGCTACTTTGAGGTATATATTTCACTTGCAATTATTTACTGGGTGATCACCCTGATCATTGAGCAGGGCATCCGCATTATTGAGAATAAAATCCGTATTCCGGATCAGGTAGAACTGGTAAATGTGGACGGGGAGGACATTACAAAATGATAAAGATCGATCATTTATCCAAAAAATTTAATGAAAATGTTGTCCTGGATGACATCAGCCTGGATATTAAGAAAGGTGATGTGGTAGGGATCATTGGTCCTTCCGGAACTGGAAAATCCACACTTCTCCGCTGCGTAAACCGCCTGGAAACACCGGAAAAAGGAACCGTCACCATCGGAGAGAAAACCATTGACCTGTCTGAGAAAAAGCCGAAGGATCTTCTGTATCTGAGACAGAATACCGGAATGGTTTTCCAGAGATTCAATCTTTTTGAGAAAAAGACAGCTCTTGAAAATGTAATGGAGGGGCTGATCGTAGTTAAAAAAATGCCGAAGGAACAGGCAAGAGAGATTGCCGTAGAGCAGCTGAAGCTGGTTGGAATGGCGCCATGGGCGAACCATTATCCCAAGCATCTTTCCGGTGGTCAGCAGCAGCGCGTGGCTCTGGCCAGAGCCCTTGCAATGAAGCCCCAGATCCTGCTTCTGGACGAGCCGACTTCCGCTCTGGATCCGGAGCTGGTAGGAGAGGTGCTGGACGTAATCCGTAAAGTTGCAGCCCAGGGATACACCATGCTTCTTGTTTCACACGAGATGAACTTTATCCGCCATGTGTCCAACAGGGTGATCTTTTTGGATAAGGGACATGTGGTGGAGGATGGCACACCGAAGGAAGTATTCGAAAATCCACAGAATCCGCGTACACAGGAGTTCTTTAGGAAAATGAACATCATGGCTCAGCCGGAGTACATCATCTAAGCGGGCGTAGCACGATTAGATGATGCCTACGCAGTAGCGCAAGCGGAGTTCGCGGTTCCCGTCTTACACAGGAAGTTGGAAAATCTAAAAGGAGAATAAAACAGCTGTGGTCTAGCAGCTGTTTTTGCAGTTGATATGAGAAAAAATGAAGAAATCGCAAAAGTATTTGAAAAGCTGGTCTCCATTGATTCCCCATCATTAAAAGAGAGGGAAATGGCAGATTATTTAAAAAAATTGTTTGGAGAGATTGGTGTCGAACTGGAGGAGGACAACAGCCAGAACATAACCGGTTCCAATGCAGGAAACCTTTTTGCAAGACTAGATGGTGAGATTGGCTCCACACCTCTCCTTTTGGGGGCGCACATGGATACGGTAGAGCCATCCAGAGGGAAAAAAGCTGTTTTTCATCCAGATGGTACTGTCACAAGTGACGGAACCACAGTCCTCGGTGCAGACGACCTTGCAGGCGTGACCGCAATCTATGAGGCAGTCCGTTACCTGAAAGAGCAGAACCTTCCGCACCGAACCATAGAAATTCTCATTACAACTGGCGAAGAACTATATTGCAAAGGTGCCAATGCCTTCGATTACAGCAAAGTCCAGTCAAAAGAAGCCTACGCCCTGGATCTTAGTGGAAAAATCGGCGCAGCCGCCTATGCAGCTCCTACGCTGATTTCATTTGAAGCAAGGGTACAGGGAAAAGCAGCCCACGCCGGTTTTTACCCGGAAAAGGGAATCAACAGCATTCAGGCAGCAGCCAGAGCCATTGCCCGTCTTTCCCAGGGCAGGATCGATGAAAATACAACCGCCAATGTCGGTCTCTTTTCTGGAGGTACTGGAACCAACATTGTGCCGGAAGCCTGCACTGCAGCTGGGGAGATCCGCAGCCTGAATCATGAAAAAGCAATGAAGATTCTGAGCGAGTACCATCAGATTTTCCAGGAAGAGGCAGAGAAATCTGGCGCAGAATTAAAATGGGAAGAGAAGCTGAATATTATCGCATACGAAACTTCTCTCAGTGGAAAAACAGCCCAGAATTACCGAACGGCTGTGGAAAAGGCCGGACTTACCCCGGAATTTGAGAAAACCTTCGGAGGAAGCGACAACAATGTATTTGCCCAGCACGGGATCGAAGGTCTGGTGATCGCAACGTCCATGAATCAGGTGCATAGCTGCAGCGAATATTGCAGCATTCCAGAAATCAGACAGGTGTCGGAAATTCTGGTGAATTTGTGCGAAATATAAATTGAGAAAAGAATATTTTTACAAGATACCCCTTGGGCAGAGCCAATGAATAAGGAAAATCTGCTTAAGGGGTATTTTATAAATTAGAAATTATAGATAGCCTGGAATGTATGGGAAAATATGGATAGAGGAAAATACAACCCGGACTATCATTTGTGGTAAGATTCTTGTATAATATTATGAAAGTCAGAACTGCTGCGTGAAATTATGAACAACTGTGATCTTTGAACAGCGCGAAGGGTACTGCTGGGGAGGACGTGAACAGCAGTGCATCACTCTATAGGGGAGGAGGAACATACATATGGATAAAGATGTTCCGGTTTCCGTCTGGCCAGAATGGAAACTTGTAGAGAAAATAGGGGAAGGCTCTTTTGGAAAAGTATATAAAGCGAAGCGGACAGAACGGGGCCGTTCTTTTTATTCCGCCATCAAGATCATATCAATTCCAGGAAATAAAGGGGAACTGGACAGCGTACGGTCTGAGATGAATGACGAACAGTCGACCAGAGAGTATTTTCGCAATCTGGTGGAGGACTGTGTTCAGGAAATATACACCATGGAGCATTTTTGCGGAAATTCCCATGTGGTTTCCTTTGAGGATTTCAAGATCGTGGAATACTTAGATGAAATTGGCTGGGACATTTCCATACGAATGGAATATCTTACCAGCTTTATGGATTACTGCACAGGCAAGGAGCTTACGGAGAAGGAAGTGATCAAGCTTGGCTGTGATCTTGCCATGGCGTTGATCTACTGCCGGAAGCTGAATATTATCCACCGGGATGTGAAGCCGGAGAATATTTTTGTATCCAGATTTGGGGACTTTAAGCTGGGAGATTTTGGAATTGCCAGGGAACAGGCGCACACCATGAGCAATATGTCCAAGAAGGGAACCTATTCCTACATGGCGCCTGAAATCTACAAAGGGGAGAAGTACGACAGCAGTATTGATATTTATTCCCTTGGAATTGTGCTGTATAAGCTGATGAACCAGAACAGGCTGCCTTTCCTTTCCCTGGATAAGCAGCTGATCACATACCGGGATAAGGAGACCGCGCTGGCAAGGCGGATGGCAGGGGAGAAAATGCCTGCACCATCTAAGGCGAGCGCCGCTTTTTCCCATATTATACTGAAAGCATGCGCATTTGATCCGAAGAAGCGTTACAGAAGACCGGAGGATATGCTCCATGATCTGGAGAGCCTGCGGATTGCTCCTGTGAATGCGGCGAAGGAATGGGAGAAATCCCAGTGGGAGCTGGCAAATGCAGGAGAGCTTGAACGGGATCAGCGCAGGTATGCGCCCAAGGAGTCCGAGAAGGATGAGATGGAGCGGACCCATGTGGCAGCAGAGCCACAGATTGAGAAGATTGTCCGGGAAGAGGAAGCCCAGAATAACAACAAAGCAAAGGCATCCGATGTAAAATCCAGACCAGTCCGGGCTGAGACTCCTGACAGGAAACGCCCAGAGCGGGGAGCAGGGGAACGGGAGCGGCGGATTTCTCCGTGGACGGTTTCCCTTACCGTTGTAGCACTGGCGGCATGTATTATCATTGGTGTTTATATGAAGCTGATCCATGATGAGGACCGCAAGACGCAGAATTCAGAGGCGGTTATGGAAGTGCTGGAGGCGAATGATAACAGCACTGCACAGATTGACGAATTTTCCACTGCCATTCAGACCATTAAGGAGCAGGCAAATACCATTGTAAGCGAACTGTCTGACTGCAAGGAGGTTGGCAAGGAAGGCGACCGTCTTCGCTACTATGACAGCAATGGCAAGCTGGTGAAAGCATTGATCTATCCGGAGACTTCAGAGGACGGCGTTTACGAGGAATATTATTACTGGGATGAGCGACTGTTCTTTGCATATGTATGGACTGGTAATAAGAAGGAATTGTATTACTACGACAAGCGCGGCAAGCTGATCCGCTGGATCGATACAGATGGAACTGTCCATGACAAAGAGAATGACAGTACCGAATACACCAAGCGGGGCGAGAAATACTGGAAGAATGCTCTGGCACAGCTGGATGAATAGAAGGTGCGCGGAGCCAATGACGGAAAGCAGCCGGGAAGCTGTTCAGAAGCAGCTGCGGACAGGCGAAGAGGGATGGAATGACATATCACATTAACTATGCATATACCTGCCATGTAGGTAAAGTGCGGCCAAATAATGAAGACAATTTCTGGTGCTGCGGGGAGAGGCTTCCTGCCAGTAATCAGGGCATAGAGGAAATCCGTACAGGAATCCGGCTTCGGGAGAGCCTTCCAGTGCTGGCTGTTTTTGACGGCATGGGCGGGGAAAGCCAGGGTGAAATGGCAGCAGGGCTTGCTTCTGAGGCGTTGGATACTTTTTACAAGGCCAATAAGGGCATGCTGCGCAAGACACCGGAGCTTTTTCTGCGGGAAGCCTGCCGGGAGATGAACCAGGCAGTTTGCACCTACGGGCGGGAACAGCGGATCAGTGCCATGGGAACCACAATGGCTATGATCGCTTTCGAGAAAAGGGAAGCTCATATCTGTAATCTGGGTGACAGCAGGATCTATCAACTGTCTGGAGCAGATTTTTCCCAGATTTCCAGGGACCATGTGTTAAAGAGCTATCGGTTTGGAAAGGCACCTCTGACACAGTTCCTTGGAGTGGAAGAAACAGAAATGAAGCTGGAACCGTCTATAGAGACATTTCCTTACCAGGATGGCGACCGCTATCTGCTCTGCTCGGATGGGGTGACGGATATGCTGTCTGACAGGGAAATAAAAGAAATTATGCAAATGGAAGGCACGGTGAGAGACCTGGTCCAGACTCTTTTGGAAAAGGTTCTGGAGAAAGGCGCCATGGATAATACCACGATCGTTCTCTGCGAGGTAAAGCAGGATGAGCGGCCGTTACGGACCTGGCTTTTGCAGAACCGAAAATAATATGACGGTCGGATGAACGGACTGTTATATAAGGTAACAAGAATAGAAATGGCGGTGAGTTGTGATGAAAAATCGTATGCAGGATCTTGATTTTGAACAGACAGTGGCATTTGACTCGGTGAGGGATTTTGAATTTACCAGAAGGGCTGCACAGAGATTTCGGCAGGTGGTCAGCCTGGATGGGTTTGAGGACGAGGATGCGGATGTTATTTTTCATTATTTATATAAAGAAATGGAGCTGGTTTCCTTTGGAGACCATCTGAAACGATATATTTATGAGAGAGCCGGACTGGAGGAGCCTTTTGGAGAGGTGCCGCAGGAGGTTTACCGGGATATCGCGGTAGACTCCTTTAAGGAAACATATACCCCCAAGTCTATGAATCCTACTTCCACCAAGCTTCCAGCACTTGTGAACAACTGGCTTACCCAGGCTTCTGTGAAGCGTGAGACGGTATTTTTGCTTGGTTTCGGGCTTCGGATGAGTGCGGAGGATGTTTCAGATTTTCTGACCAGGGTACTGAAGGAGCAGGATTTTGATTTTCATAATCCGGAAGAGGTGATCTACTGGTATTGTTATACCAGACAGCTGCCTTACAGCAAGGCGGAAGAGTATAAAGAAGCGTACAAAACCATGGAACCAGCCGGGGACAAGGGAAAAGTAGCGGAAGTGATCAGCGGTGATTTTACCATTGATACGGAGGAAAAGCTTCTGCAGTATCTGGCGTGCCTGAAGGCTGGCTGGGATGATCCCATGAATGAGAAGAGCCAGGCGTTTCAGGAGTTTTTGAGACTTCTGGGGCATGCGAAGAAGATTATTGCGGCTATGTACCAGAAGGATGAGGAGGAGAAGGGCCGGGATAAGATCTGGAAGCCGGAGAATATTACGCCTTCGGATCTTGAGAAGGTTATTTGCAATGGCATCCCTATCAATCAGATGGGAAATCTGAAGAAGATGTCTGCATCTATTCTTGCCAAGCATTTCAGCCAGAAGCGGTTCAGCAGACAGAGGATCACCAATATTCTGAATCATAAGTTCCCGGTGGAGCGGTTTGATCTTCTGACTTTGGAGTTTTTTATTGTGTCCCAGGAGATGGAGGATGATGATCCTTATGACAGATATCATCATTTTATTGAAGAGGCACAGGGGATTTTGAAGAAGTGCGGGATGAGCGAGATTTATATTGTGAATCCTTATGAATGTTTCCTGCTTATGTGCCTTCTTACGGATTGCCCGTTGGCAGTTTTCTCGGAGATATGGGAAATGTCCTACGAGGAGAACGGGGACGAGGAGTAAGCTGGAGCCATGATATTGTGAAATGGTACCGCATGTAAATGCAGGGAGTTCTATTTCACTGATATCATGGCTCTTTTGTTTTAGAATAAAATAAATTGTTAATAGCTTAACGGTTAAGCTTAATCATTGTAATACAGGTAAATACTGCGGCTGAGCTGGGCGATGGTGGATTGGGCGTCGCCCGCGCTGGTGAGGTTCTGGGAGAGGAAGACGATAACCAGATCGTTTCCGCCCTGGGTGTTGTACAGGATTCCGGCGTCGTTTTCTACATCGGAAAGCTCTCCGGTCTTGTTGGCCACGCTGACGCCCTCTGGCAAGGTGGCTGGAATCTTATTGCTTCGCTGCTGCTGTTTCAGAAGAGCGTACATATCTTCTGCATGGGAAAGAGACTGGGACTGGGCTGTGCCAGCGCAGATCTGATAGATCTCTTTCAGGAATTTTCCACAATCATAGGCTGAAGTGTAATTATCCCCAAATTCATTGCTGGCCAGGAGCAGACGTCCCATAGAAGTGCTGGTGTAACCGTGAGCCTGGCAGAAGCTGTTTACTTTCTGCATACCCGCTGTGCTGTCCCCACCGCCCAGACAGGAAACCAGGCTGTTTGCAGCGTCATTATCACTGACGGTGATCATAGGTGTAAGATAACCGTCCAGTGTAGCAGAACCGTACTGCTGGGAAAGCGCATCGTAATCCTCATAGACAGCCCCCATGATAAAAAGCTTGATCAGGCTGGCAGCCTGCATGGGTGTATCGTTAATGGAAGCTTCGGAACCGCCTGCAAGATCACAGATATAAACACTCCAGGAACCGTTTCCGGTGGGAAGCTGGGAATTGATCTGGGAGATCAGGGTATCCATTTTTTCATCTGATCTGTTGTCAAATGCAGAGCTTCCGTGGGAAGGGGAGATTGCTCCGTCATCAGAGATTTCAGGAGTTGTGTCCGCTTTGGCAGTGGAGTCATCTTTCCCATTGGAATTGTCCTGTGTCTTGGAAGAAGCTGTTTTCCTGGAATTATCTGTTTCTGATGGAGAAGCTTCAGAACCTTTGGAATGAAATTCTGTGGATTGGGAAGAACCAGCCTGTTCTGTCTCTGAGGATTGGGAGGGTCCAGCCACTTCTGAATCGGAAGACTGGGAAGGTCCGATTGTATCCGAATCAGAGGAAGCCTGAGACGGACCGGCACTTTCCTTCTGGGATGGTCCCTGGATGTCCTCATTAGAGCTTTCATTTCCAGAAGCCTCATCTCCGGAAATAAAACCGTCTTGCTGGTCAGCATCGAGATCCTCATCTCCAGAAGTAAATCCGGCAGTTTCATCGCTGTCGGAATCCAGAGCCTGGGAATTCCCGGATTCATTTTTGGCCAGGTACTTATTATTCAGACTGTTTTTTCCAAAGAAAGTGAGATAAAGAATGATGAGAAGCAGTACCACTGCAACAATGCTGAGGAAGATCAGCAGATAAGAAGAGGTGCGCTTCTTTTTTTTATTTTTCATGAGTTCTCCTTTCGAATATTAATATGCAGAATCCTTTTCTGCAAAGTAATCGTCAATGGCATCTGCAATTCCAGATGCCATAGTTTCCTGAAAATCGGGATCACTCATTTTCAGATCATCCGACTCATTGGTCATAAATCCCATCTCTACAATGGTTACAGGAATGGTACTCCAGTTGATCCCGGTCATATTGTCAGCGTAAGTTATCCCGCGGTTATCGAAGCCGGTTGCATCACAGTAAGCGTCCAGAATGCACTGGGAAAGCCTGTCTGATTCCTCGTAAAGCTGCGGTACATAAGGGTTGGAAGAAGAGGGGGAGATGGTGAGGGCACCGGCAGCAGAGGAAGATTCCGCACCGTTGGCATGAATCCGCACATATATTTCTGCACCCTGGTCAGCTACATATTCTGCCCGCTCCTTATTGCTGATAGCAGTGTCATTATCGGTTCTGGTGAGAACGGTCTCATAGCCTCTGTCCTCCAGGATCTTCTGCAGCTTCAGGGAAACATCCAGGTTCAGCTGATACTCTGGCAGTCCGGAAAAAGCTCCCTGAGTTCCGGTGGAGGCCTTCGCCTTCATCTCTGTGGAACCTGGCCCAAGGGGCTCCAGGTCGCTCATGTCTACGTTCGGTCCCTGATGACCGGGATCGATGCCGATGATGTGTGCGGATGGTGTCTGGGACACCTGAAGCTGGTCAGAAGCCTCCGCTTTAACTATAGAAGCACCTGTCAGACTGACAGCAGATAAAAAAGCAAGAACCACAGCGGCTGCTCTGGTTGAAAAATTCCATTTATTACATAGTTTCTTGAAATGCATATACATGCTCCTGTTCTTGGTAAGTCTTTTTTCTTATTATAATAATGCCAGGTATGTAATGCAATGTAAAATTCGGTTTTCACAAAAGGGGGGATCGCCATTACTATAAGCAGGAAAAGATTCTATAACAATCGTAAAAGAAGAGCGATACCAGGAAATAGTCTGGTTTTGGAACGGCAATGATAAAAATGTATTATAATAAGAAGTAACGTATTTTTAGTTCACCGTGATAAATTGTAAAAACCTTGAAAAAATAAGGAAAAATTGCAGAAAAACACCTTGACAGAGATATGCAGACAGGCTATAATCAAAAAGCGTGCGAAATAAGGCATTTTTTTCCGCGCTTACTAAGATAATAGCAACCGCAAGGAAACCCCATAGAAGAATCTATGGAGAAATAAATCGGGAGGTGAAATGGAATGCCAACATTCAACCAGTTAGTAAGAAAAGGACGCCAGA
This sequence comes from Blautia sp. Sow4_E7, assembly GCF_052116245.1. Lineage (NCBI taxonomy): Bacteria > Bacillati > Bacillota > Clostridia > Lachnospirales > Lachnospiraceae > Blautia > Blautia sp. Sow4_E7. The sequence continues at coordinate 16,452 of NZ_JBQKLL010000027.1, read as the reverse complement.
CAGCTGTTAAGAAATCTACAGCTCCGGCTCTGCAGAGAACTTATAACTCTTTAAGAAAGAAAGCAGTTGAGCAGTCTGCACCACAGAAACGTGGCGTTTGCACAGCTGTTAAAACAGCTACTCCTAAGAAGCCTAACTCAGCTCTTAGAAAGATCGCCAGAGTTCGTCTTTCCAACGGAATCGAAGTAACAAGCTACATCCCAGGAGAAGGTCACAACCTTCAGGAGCATAGCGTTGTTCTGATCCGTGGAGGAAGGGTTAAGGACTTACCTGGTACAAGATACCACATCATCAGAGGTACTCTTGATACCGCAGGTGTTGCTAACAGAAAACAGGCCCGTTCTAAATACGGCGCTAAGAGACCGAAAGTTAAAAAATAATCCATCCGTATTGCTGCGGAGACTATAGAGATTTGTACGGTATTCCATATACCCTGTCGGTTGCGGGTTAAATATAGGACCATTACCAGTGCGAACATGCAATAGTTTACTGCGTGAGTACCGATGAGATAATCAGGATGATTAAGGAGGGAAGTAACGTGCCACGTAAAGGACATACTCAGAAAAGAGACGTTCTGGCAGACCCGATGTACAACAATAAAGTTGTTACAAAGCTTATCAATAACATCATGTTAGACGGTAAGAAAGGTGTTGCACAGAAAATTGTTTACGGAGCATTCGCCAGAATGGAAGAAAAATCTGGCAAGCCAGCAATTGAAGTATTTGAAGAGGCAATGAACAACGTAATGCCTCAGCTTGAAGTTAAAGCAAGACGTATCGGTGGAGCTACTTATCAGGTTCCGATCGAGGTAAGAGCTGACAGACGTCAGGCTCTGGCTCTTCGCTGGATCACCATGTTCTCCCGCAAGAGAGGCGAGAAGACCATGGAAGAGAAACTGGCTAACGAGCTTATGGATGCAGCCAATAACACCGGAGCATCTGTAAAGAGGAAAGAAGACATGCACAAGATGGCTGAAGCAAATAAAGCATTTGCTCACTATCGCTTCTAATCAAGGAGGAAAATCCATTGGCTGGAAAAGAAGGTAGAGAATACCCGCTCGAGAGAACCAGAAACATTGGTATTATGGCTCATATCGATGCAGGTAAGACAACTCTTACAGAACGAATTCTGTACTATACAGGTGTCAACTACAAGATTGGTGATACACATGAAGGTACTGCTACCATGGACTGGATGGAGCAGGAGCAGGAGCGTGGTATCACAATCACATCCGCTGCAACAACATGTCACTGGACACTGGAAGAGAACTGCAAACCGAAGCCAGGCGCTTTGGAGCATCGTATCAACATCATTGATACACCAGGCCACGTAGACTTTACTGTTGAGGTTGAGCGTTCCCTTCGTGTACTGGATGGCGCTGTCGGCGTATTCTGTGCAAAGGGTGGTGTTGAGCCACAGTCTGAGAACGTTTGGCGTCAGGCTGATACCTACAATGTACCACGTATGGCATTCATCAATAAGATGGACATCCTTGGTGCAAACTTCTACGGCGCAGTAGAGCAGATCAAGACTCGTCTTGGTAAAAACGCAATCTGCCTGCAGCTGCCAATCGGAAAAGAAGATGACTTCAAAGGAATCATCGACTTATTCGAAATGAAAGCTTACATCTACAATGACGAGAAGGGGGATGATATCACTATCACCGATATCCCGGAAGACATGAAAGAGGATGCTGAGCTTTATCATACAGAACTGATCGAGAAGATCTGTGAGCTGGACGACGATCTCATGATGGAATATCTTGAGGGCGAAGAGCCAAGCACAGACAGACTGAAAGCAGCCCTGAGAAAAGGTACATGCGAGTGTACAGCTGTTCCGGTATGCTGCGGTTCTGCATATAGAAACAAAGGTGTTCAGAAACTTCTGGACGCTATCCTGGAGTACATGCCTGCTCCAACAGATATCCCGCCAATCGATGGTGTTGACATGGATGGAAACCCGACTGTGAGACATTCTTCTGATGAAGAGCCGTTCTCCGCTCTGGCATTCAAGATCATGACAGACCCATTCGTTGGAAAACTTGCATATTTCCGTGTATATTCAGGAACAATGAATTCCGGATCTTATGTATATAACTCTACAAAGGGCAAAAAAGAGCGTGTTGGCCGTATCCTTCAGATGCATGCTAACAAGCGTATGGAGCTGGATAAGGTTTACTCCGGTGATATCGCTGCAGCTATCGGATTCAAATTCACCACAACTGGTGATACAATCTGTGACGAGCAGCATCCGGTAATCCTTGAGTCCATGGAGTTCCCGGAACCAGTTATCGAGCTGGCTATCGAGCCTAAGACAAAAGCAGGACAGGGCAAACTGGGGGAAGCTCTTGCAAAACTTGCAGAAGAGGACCCGACCTTCCGTGCACATACAGATCAGGAAACAGGACAGACCATTATCGCTGGTATGGGTGAACTTCACCTTGAGATCATAGTTGACCGTCTTCTTCGTGAGTTCCACGTAGAGGCTAACGTTGGTGCTCCTCAGGTAGCTTACAAAGAGACAATCACCAAACCTGTTGATGTAGACAGCAAGTATGCTAAACAGTCTGGTGGTCGTGGACAGTATGGTCACTGTAAAGTTAAATTCGAGCCTATGGATGCCAACGGCGAAGAACTGTACAAGTTTGAGTCTACTGTTGTCGGCGGTGCTATTCCGAAGGAATATATCCCGGCTGTAGGAGAAGGTATCGAAGAGGCTATGAAGGCTGGTATCCTTGGTGGATATCCGGTTGTTGGTGTACATGCAAATGTATACGATGGATCTTATCATGAAGTCGATTCTTCTGAGATGGCATTCCACATTGCAGGTTCTCTTGCATTCAAGGATGCTATGCAGAAGGCTGCTCCAATCCTTCTTGAGCCTATCATGAAGGTTGAGGTAACCACACCAGAGGATTACATGGGTGATGTTATCGGTGATATCAACTCCCGTCGTGGTCGTATCGAAGGTATGGATGATATCGGCGGAGGTAAGATGATCCGTGGATATGTTCCGCTTTCCGAAATGTTCGGATACGCAACAGATCTTCGTTCCAGAACTCAGGGACGTGGTAACTACTCCATGTTCTTCGAGAAATACGAGCCAGTTCCAAAGAGTGTTCAGGAAAAAGTTCTGGCAAAGAAAGACTGATTTAACTACAAGTTGAATTAGGATTTCATATAAAACAATAAAAAGCTTGCAAATATCCTTGATTTGCAATATAATCAAGGATAGCAAGTTTAAAACCGATATGGCGCTCTATTTTAATAGAGAATGAGCCAACTAATCAAGGAGGACATTTTAAAATGGCAAAGGCTAAGTTTGAGAGAACAAAACCGCATTGTAACATTGGTACCATCGGACACGTTGACCATGGTAAAACAACTTTAACTGCAGCTATCACAAAAGTACTTTCTGAGAGAGTTGCTGGTAACGTAGCTACAGATTTCGCTAACATTGATAAAGCTCCAGAGGAAAGAGAGCGTGGTATCACAATCTCTACAGCACACGTTGAGTATGAGACAGAGCATAGACACTATGCACACGTTGACTGCCCAGGCCATGCTGACTACGTTAAGAACATGATCACTGGTGCAGCTCAGATGGATGGTGCTATCCTTGTTGTTGCTGCTACAGATGGTGTTATGGCTCAGACAAAAGAGCACATCCTTCTTTCCCGTCAGGTAGGTGTTCCTTACATCGTTGTATTCATGAACAAATGTGATATGGTTGACGATGACGAGCTTCTTGAGCTGGTTGAGATGGAGATCCGTGAGCTTCTTTCCGAGTATGACTTCCCAGGAGATGATATCCCGGTAATCAGAGGATCTGCTCTTAAAGCTCTTGAGGATCCGAGCAGCGAGTGGGGCGATAAGATCATGGAGCTTATGGATGCAGTAGATAGCTACATTCCAGACCCACAGCGTGACACAGATAAACCATTCGTTATGCCTGTAGAGGACGTATTCTCCATCACAGGACGTGGAACAGTTGCTACTGGTAGAGTAGAGGCTGGTGTTCTTCACGTATCTGATGAGGTTGAGATCGTTGGTATCAAAGAAGAGACTCGTAAAGTTGTTGTAACTGGTATCGAGATGTTCCGTAAACTTCTTGATGAGGCTCAGGCTGGTGATAACATCGGTGCACTTCTTCGTGGTGTTCAGAGAAACGAGATCGAGCGTGGACAGGTTCTTGCTAAACCAGGAACAATCACATGCCATACAAAATTCACAGCTCAGGTTTACGTTCTGACTAAAGACGAGGGTGGCCGTCATACACCATTCTTCAACAATTATCGTCCACAGTTCTACTTCAGAACAACAGACGTTACAGGTGTTATCAACCTTCCAGAAGGAACAGAGATGTGCATGCCTGGAGATAACATCGAGATGACAATCGAACTGATCCACCCAATCGCTATGAGCCAGGGTCTTACTTTCGCTATCCGTGAAGGTGGACGTACTGTAGGATCAGGACGTGTTGCTACAGTTATCGAATAATTATAGCATAACATCTTAATTATATATATTGAGTACCGCAAGGTACATTGTGTCCAAACGTAAGATACCCCGGAACCGTAAGGTTTCCGGGGTTTTTCTGTTGTGTAAAAAGTTTAAAATAAGGCTGTAAAGAATAGCGAATAAATTAAAAGTAGGCAGGTATGGGAAGAAAATGAAAATCTTCGCATATCTGCCTGTGATACTGTTATGATACTATTTCTGTTCGTTATTGGAAAATTTCTGTGCTAAAAGTTCGTCTCGTTTATAGATTCGGGTTTCAAAATCCAGTTCTTCAATTTCTTTATGGGTGACAGGTTTGGAAGTGTAGTATTCCAACGTCTGTTTCTTCCACATATCAAACATATCTTTACCTGTGAAATAAGATTCCAGGCTTTCTCTGTTCTCCTGCAGATCGGCAAGAAAATTACACATATCTGCATTTAAAGAGTGTTCCGGATCATTTCCATAAAAGCGAAGTCCGGCATACCATTTCTGTGTTTCTGTTTCTATATCACCGGGAAATTTATTATTTATATCCAGTTCATACCGGAGTTCATTGGATTCATTCATCTGCAGTAAAACCCAAATAATATCGCTGAGAGTAGAAATCTGTACTTTATTTTCAGATAATCCAAATAACCAGTCCAGTGAGACATGAAATTTCTGAGCAATAGTTAATAACACATCATTGGAGGGAGTAACCACACCATTTTCATAACTGGATAAAGTTGACTGACGTATACCAATAGCTGCGGAAAAGTTTTTTTGATTCATCTTCAGATCAGTTCGCAGCTCTTTTATTTTTTCTGAAATAGATGATTCCTGCATATTAGCCACCTCCTTAAAAGCTAAGAACAGTATATCACAAATGATAAAAATCAACAATATAGAAAAATATCATTCATACAGATAAAAATTATTGACAATGATTATTTAAAATGATATAGTATCAGTGAAAATGATAATTATGGACAAGGAGGAAATGATATGCAGAGACAGAACTATATGATTACAGCGGAAGAAGTTGCAGAGAGCATGGGGATTTCACTTGGATATGCTTACAAGCTGCTTCGCAAACTGAACAAAGAGCTTGCAGATCAGGGATATGTGACCGTTGCGGGCAAGATACCGAGAGCATTCTGGGAAAAGAAATTTTTTGGATATTCCCAGATTGCAATGTAAAGGGGGTGAGAAAGTATGGCAGCATACAAAGATGAAGAAAGAGGAACCTGGTATGTCTCATTTTATTATGAGGACTGGACAGGAGCCAAAAAGCGAAAAGTAAAAAGAGGATTCCGCACTAAGAAAAAAGCATTAAATTTTGAAGCGGAGTATAAAAGAACAGCGAAAGCAGACATGGATATGACAATGGGAGAGTTTGTAGAAGTCTATTTCCGGGATAAGTCCCAGTCATTGAAGGACAGGAGTATCAAGAACAAAAGAGATACGATGAATGCTCAACTGTTACCCTATTTTAAGGACAGACCAATGAATAGTATCACACCAGCAGAGATTATCCAGTGGCAGAATACGATTATTGAAAAAGGATATTCAGATGATTATCTGAAAACAATACAGAATCAGATGACGGCATTGTTCAATCATGCGAAGAATATCTACAATCTGGCAGATAATCCCTGTGACAAGGTAAAACGCATGGGAAAGACTTCAAAAAAGAAAATGAAGTTTTGGACAATTGAAGAATATCGACAGTTTATGACCGGAATAGAACCGGGAAGCAAATATTATGTGCTGTTTGAATTATTATTCTGGACAGGAGCGAGAGAAGGCGAAGCACTCAGCATTACTCCTGCTGACATTGATTTTGAAAGAAATCTTCTTCAGATCAATAAGACTTACTACCGTATGCATGGAGAAGATGTAATTACTTCTCCGAAAACGGAAGAATCGAATCGTACAATTTCCATACCGGAATTTCTGAAAAAAGAGATTCAAGATTACATTGGCAGATTGTATGAGTTGCCAGAAGATGAACGGATTTTTCCAATGGTACATGAAGCGGTACAGCATAAGTTAAAACAGGTGGTTCAAAAGACCGGAGTAAAAAAGATAAGAGTACACGACATTCGTCACAGTCATGTTTCACTTTCACAGGGTTATTTCTGGGACAGTCTATCTGACTGCCTCAGATAACCCTTTTTCTTTTGCCTCACGTTCCGCCTTTTCACGCTCATATTTGCGACGCATATAAGTACGGTTCCATGCACGCTTACGGCGTTTGCGGTCTTCTTCTTTTATCTGTTCAGGTGTAAGCTCCGGCATCGGAACATCCAGCTTACCCACATACTTGAGATAAATATCAATCTGCTGAATTCTGTCACCGGTTGATTTGTCTGCTTCGTGTACCACGATTTTATCAACAAACTCATGAATCATAGGAGTAGTAAGTTCTGTGAAATCTGTGTATCGGTGTACAAGTTCAATAAACTTATCTACATTATCAGCATTCTCCTGATAGTCATTAAAAGTCTTTTCTAAAGCATCTACTGATAATTCCAATTCATTTTGTTCCGTTTCGTAGTCAGCCAAAAGCATTTCAAACCGCTTGTCACTTAGCTTCCCATTTACATTGTCCTCATAGATTTTCTTAATGAGGGTATTTAATTCTTTGATACGTTTCTGCTCTCTGGAAAGACGTTTTTTCAGTGCTTTGGCTTCGCTTTCCTGTTGAAGCTCCGTAGCACTGCGAACCTTTTCGATAAACTCGGATTCATGCTCCATCACATAAGTGCTGGTAGCTTTAATAACTTCCAAAAGCAAATCCCTGATAACATCCGTGCGGACATGATGCTGTGTGCATCTGTTTTCAAACTTGCTCTTTGCCTTACTGTAGGTGGAGCAGGTGTAATTGTCCTGTGCATTGGTGTACTTTCCGGTAGGATTACCATCCTTATCCCTCTTTTCATAACCGCCGGTGCGGTGGTTGAACATCTTAGCACCGCAGTCAGCACAATATACCAGTCCGGTCAGAGGATTGATGTCACCTTTCTTGGTGGGACGGTGCTTGGTTTCACGGATTTTCTGAACAGTAAGCCATGTTTCTTCGTCCACAATCGCTTCCTGAGTATTCTCAAAGATAACCCAGTCCTCCGGTGAATTATGCACAGAATGTTTATCCTTGTAGGATTCCTTTTTGGTACGGAAATTTACTGTATGCCCCATATATTCAGGTTTTCTTACAAGGTCTGAAATCGTAGAAGCAGTCCAAGTGAATGGTCTGTTCATGTCACAGCTTCCCCGACAGGTTCCAAGTCCCTGCTTTGCAAGATAATAGGAAGGTCTTTCAACCTTTTCATCCTTCAGAATCCTTGCCACCTGCATCGGTCCGTTTCCCTCAATGATAAGCTGATAAATACGTCTTACCACTGTGGCAGCCTCTTCATCAATAATCCAATGGTCTGGGTCATCAGGGTCTTTCTTGTACCCGTAAATTGCGTTGCTTGTCAGATGTTTTCCATCCATTCCCTTATTATGAAGTACGGATTTGATTTTCCGGCTGGTATCACGTACATACCACTCATTCATAATGTTAAGAAATGGGGCAAATTCGTTACTGCCATCGTTTAGAGCACTGTCCACATTGTTGGAAATGGCAATAAATCGCACATTTTTCTTTCGAAACAGCACTTCCGTATAAAAGCCTACTTCAAGGTAATTACGTCCGATACGGCTCATATCCTTTACGATAACGCATCCTACAGTGCCATCTTCAATATCCGCAAGCATACGCTTCCAGTCAGGTCTGTCAAAATTGGTTCCCGACCAGCCATCATCCGTATAGTGACGTAGGTTGACAAATCCCTGCTCGGTTGCAAATTTCTCCAACATTTTCTTCTGATTTATAATACTGTTGCTGTCACCACTCAGTTCATCATCACGGGATAATCTCTCGTAGAGTGCAGTGATTTTGTTAAGTTCCGGTTGTTTTGTTTTCATAAGATTCTCCTTTCAAAACAAACAACCAGCTTATCTGTGGTTTTATTCTACCACGAATAAGCTGGTTTGTGTAAAAATAATTATTGTCTCACTAATAGGAGAAATCCGAAAGAAAATCGGAACTGTTTTGTAAAACTTATAAATTTTAATTCCCCCGAATTCGGGGGAATTAGAAAAATGCAATTGAATTACTTCAATACCTTTGGATTTTGTTCTTCCAAAATGGACATTTGATGTATGGCAATCTTATTTAATTTTATCAGACGTTCTTTCTGACTTAATCCGTCTTCAATCAAAACTGCATTGATATTTTCCATGTTGGAAAGACAAATCAATTCATTAATGCTAGCATAATCTCTGATATTCCCCTTTTTGTCAGGATGTTCTTCACGCCACTGCTTGGCAGTCATACCAAACAATGCCATATTTAATACATCTGCTTCGGATGCATAGATTACAGAGGTCTGCTGTGGTGTAAGCTCAGCTGGAATCAGATTTGTTTTTATGGCATCTGTATGTATTCGGTAATTGATTTTTGCCAGCTCTCTTTTCGCACTCCAGCCAAGTAAAGCTTGTTCTTTCTTTTTTAACCGTTCAAATTCCTTAATCAGATACAGCTTAAACTGAGGAGATACCCAACTTGCAAACTCAAATGCAATATCCTTGTATGCGTATGTTCCACCATATCGTCCAGCTTTAGCTATGATACCTTTTGAATTGGTTCTGGTTACCCATTGCTTAACCGACATAATGAAACGATTCAGACCAGCTTCCTGCATAATTTCTTCATATGCATGGATATCAAAATCTTCGTTATACATTTCTTCCCATATACCAAGAAATTCTATTGTATTTTTATTACGAAGCCACTTCTCAATCAATGCCGGTCCGTTATCAATTTTTCGCACCATATCTGTTAAAGAAATATAATCATCTTCTTCAATCTGTAATACCTGTATTTCAGTACCATCGACATTGAGTTTTTCCATAAATCAGCCGTCCTTTCTTTATTCTTTATCCTTCGCCCGGCTCTTATACACATTATACTGGTTCTTGCATTTGCCGCTGCAGAATACGCTGTTTGGTCTGTTGGCAATAAAAGCATTGCCACAATGCTTACATACCCGGAGTGTGGATTTTTCATCGGTAAGCATAAAGGAAAACATCATCTGCACACCAAGTAAGAGGGAGTGGAAATCCCAGACAATGGTAGGTCGGTCAAGCAGCTCTATGTGATAGGTTGGTGCAATACCGCCAAATGCCGCCATGCCCTGACGGTAAAGCTGTTTTTGCATATCATCCAGCATGTCAAAGTCCTGATAGTAGAGAAAGCTTGACATAAAGGTAAATGCCCAGTCTTTAAATAAAGTCACAAGCCAGTCATACCGTTCTGCATATTCTTTCTGGAAACTCATCATTACTGCCTGCGATTTGTTTTTCATGGTCATAATCAGTGCCATCATCTGCACATCGTCCGTACTCCATGAAGATTCCATCCCTTTTTTTACAAAATCAATCTTATCAAAGGGAAAGAAGTAAGAAAGATATTTTTCCGTAGTCATGCTTTCCTCTTTGATGAAATGGTTCTTCGGCAAATATACCGCATGGTAGGTAATAAAGTCCGGTGTGGTAGGAAGTGCTGTCATAAATCCAAGCAGTCCGTAACAGGTAACAAAATCCATAATGGCACTCTGCAAACGTTCCTGTGTATTATTTTTGTCCATGCACATCAATCCAAGGTTTACCGCCTTTAATACAATCTGCTCCGAATCCTTTAGCGGATTATAAAGAGACACTTTCGCATCCGGTGAAGGTGTGATGTACAACGTACCTTCTTTATCTTCCTTCCATTCATATTTGTCATAACGTGCCCAGTTGGAGCTGGTTCTCTTAAATAGGTTACTCATAAAAGCCTCCAATCTGTCTGCTCTAAAATGTAATCTGTATCATTGGAAAATATATTACTATCATACCAAGCATGTCCTACAAGGTCAAATGGTATTTGTGATTTCTTTCGTTTTCTTATTCTTTTTATCCGTAATCAGTGACCGATAGGTATCATAAAAAATCTGCTCCGTCTTCGTAAGGGAAATGTGATTATCCACTCTGTTTTGTAGTGCCTGCATAAAGGATTTACGAAGCTTTTTTAACATGGTGTCACGGATTTTTCGGATATTTCTGTCGGTCTGCTCTCTACATGCTGCAATTAACTGGCAGGAGTATCCCTTAATGGCAAGCTGATATAAAAGCTCCTTCTGTACATCTTTTAACGCAAAGATTGCTTTAGAAATATCCTCGTCTGTTACCAGCTCATGTATTTCAAAGGGGCAGTCATAAATGGCATCAAGGAAATCCCCTTTCAGTATCTGCTTCCAGAAAACATGCCGGATGGGAGCAGGAATTACAATCTCATCCGGTGACATTCCCCATTCAAGGGGAACATCCGATCTTCCTATTTCATGGTAGCGTTCCTTACGTTCCCGGTTGGCATCAAACCTGTTCCACCATGTAACCACATTTGCAAATTCCTCCTCGGTTCTGGCAGAATCCTCAAGACGTGTCAGTGCTTCCTGTTCCAGTTCACGTTTCAGCTTGTTTCTTGTTGATGCTTCCGGTATCCCTGATACTTTCGGCTCATTTTCCATCTCAAGTTCTATTTCAAGAATAGCGGCATTCTCCCGTTCAAGGGCATCCGTCAGGTCATCTTCCGGCATGTCTTCTTCAAAATAATCATTTGTACATTCCTTCAACAGGGATTCACCACCTTTCAAAAAATATTTTCAAAACTTTTATAAAAAACAGTTCCGTTTTGGGACTGCATTTCTCCTATAGGTGAGGAAGTAATCTTATTTATCGAAAAAAGATTACTTAATACCATAAGAAAGGAGCCGGATTTTATGAAGATTTGTCTTATCCGTTGTCGCAGTCCGTCAAAGATACTTTGATTATAGCAAACATATGTTCACATTTCAAGGAGGAGGTGAAATAATTATGGAGCAGACAGCAAGTAAAGAGCAGGCGATGTCCTCTTTTACCAAAAGAAAAGGACAGACCACCTATAAGGTAAATGTGTTTTTCGCAGAGAATACTACAGCTACCTTTGAGGATAAGCTTTTGCATCTGATGGCAAATGATATTGCCAACCGGAAGCAGGGTATACCGGATGCAGAGTAATTGTTGCACAAATCAATTGTTTTTAAGCTGATATTTCATCAGCAGGAAGGAGTTTTGTATGGGTAAATCAACCAAAACCTATGAAGAAAGAATCCAGGAGAAGGATTTAAGGATCGAGAAGCTGGCACAGGAACTGAAGCGTTATGAGGCACAAAAGAAGCAGCTGGAGAAACGAAAGAAGGAGGAAGAACGGAAAATCCGTACCCACCGTCTGATTGAAATTGGTGCGGCGGTGGAGTCAGTTCTTGGAAGATGTATTGAGCTGGAAGAAATCCCTAAGCTGATTGCATTTCTAAATAAGCAGGAAGCCAACGGGAAATTTTTCTCCAAAGCAATGCAAAAAGGTCCGGATACAGATATGAAAAAAGAGGAAGTTGGGGAGTCAGGAGTTTCCTGATTCCCTTCTCTTTTTAGGGAGAAGGGCGCACTTATAGACAGGCAGAGCCTGTCTATTGCGCGCGCTCTGCGAGGCTTATGGGAAGCATCTGGGTTTTAAAAGATAAACTTTCGGAACGGTCTGCTTCCCATAGGAAGAACCCCTCCGGCGTTCTTCCACATAAGAATATGCACTTTTAACGAAGGAGGATATGCACTATGTCAATTTATCATTGCAGTATCAAAATCATTAGCAGGAGTGATGGAAAATCGGCAGTTGCTTCTTCTGCCTACCGCTCCGGCGAAAAGCTCATGGATGACCGCACAGGTCTTGTTCATGACTTTACGAAAAAGCGTGGAGTTGTATTTACAGAAGTTGCACTTCCGGCACATGCTCCGCCGGAATATGCTGACCGGAATGTATTATGGAATGCGGTGGAAAAGGCAGAAAAGAAATCCAACGCACAGCTTGCGAGAGAGATAGAAGTGGCACTTCCAAAGGAGCTTTCAAGGGAATGTCAGATTGAAATTGTAAGAAGGTATGTGCAGGATAATTTTGTTTCCGTTGGCATGTGTGCCGACTGGGCATTGCATGATAAGGGTGATGGCAACCCCCATGCTCACATTATGCTGACCATGCGTGGCATCAAACCCGATGGCACATGGGCACAGAAGGAAAAGAAGATTTATGCCCTTGATGAAGACGGAAACCGCATTCCACTCATTGACCCTGCTACCGGAGAGCAGAAGCTTGGTAAACGGAATGAAAAGCTTTGGAAACGCATTACTGTAGAACCAAATGACTGGAACGAACACAGTAAAGCAGAAATCTGGAGAAAATCATGGGCAGATATCTGTAACGAATATCTGTCTTTGGAACAGCAGATTGACCACAGAAGTTACAAACGGCAGGAGCTGGATTTAGAGCCTACCATCCACGAAGGGTATCGTGCCCGCAAGATGGAGAAGGCAGGCTTTGTTTCTAATCGGTGCGAATACAACCGGATTGTAAAAGCTATCAATTCACTTAAGACAAAATGGTTACAGACAGTCCGTGAATTACAACAGACCATTATAGAGAAAGGACGTTTTTTATATGAACGAATTGCAGGATACCTTGGAGGAAATCATGAAGATTTTTTCCTCACAGGAAGAGATGCTGGACATCATGGAGGAACAGCAGAAGGAGTTGGATTTTCTTCGGAATACGATTCAGAAGCAGGACGAATTGCTGAAGAAATTGAACGAAGAGAATGCCAAGCTGTCGGCAGAGAATCAGGAATTAGCCGGACAGAATCTGCGATTGCAAACACAGAATCAGCAATTGCAGAAATTATGCAAAGAGTAAAAGAGAAAGCGAGGGAACGAGATGAACGAATCAGAAAACTTAAAGAACGAAGACGACTTGTTGAGTCTGTCGGAGACACTTATGGAGGAGAACGAAACTTACCGTCATCGGATAAATCAGTTGGAGAATCAGATACAGACGCATTTATCCGACAGGCAAAAGCTGAAATCGCAGATACAATCCATGCAATCAACTCTGGACGCAATAGCGCAAGAGAATCAGAACTTGAACGCTCATATCGCCAGATTAGCAGAGAGCGATTTGGTACTGGTGGAGAACGAGAAGTTGAAAAAGGAAAATCAGCAGGTGCTGGCAGAGAAAGAGAAGGCTCAGAGAATCTTCGCAGAAGCCGAGAAAAAGGCAGAGAACGCTAATGTTGTCTTAATGAAAGCGAAGGCATTGGAAGCTGATTTTAACAATCATATTTCCGTTGAAGCTAAGCATATCCGCAAGCAAGTAAAAGCAGATATGCAAATACAGTTACAGGAAAAGTTGCGAACGCAAACCGCTACACTTGGCGTATGGACATGGGTAATTGCTTTTATCAGCATTGTTCAAACTGGTTATATCTTTTTTGTCAACAAAGATGTAGTTGCCACCATACCTGATTGGTTTCTGAATCGTGGCAGGAATGTGATGAACATTTCAAATTTGCTTTGTAGGGTGTATCAGTGGTGCTATGAATATCTGGCTCAGTATGTCCATTCCTATGTGGCAGTTGGTATTATTGCTTTAGTGTCTGTTGGGATTGCGGCAGGTGTATTTGTACTTGCGAAAATAGCATTTGACAGGATTACAGAAAAGTGTGATGACCGATGGCAATATTACAAAAACACTGGTGTTGCAGAACTTAGAAAGGCTGTGTCCGTAGCACTTTGTGTTATCAGTGTTACATTGTCAATGTTATCTGTTTCACTGATTCCGGTAGATATTAATGTGCTAAGCTGGTGGCTTATTCTTTCGGCAGGTCTGAATTTTTTGTATCATGGCAGTTGTAAGGGCAGTTACCATTAATGCATAAAAGTACTCCCATGGGCAGATGAAATCTGCTCACGGGAGAGTAATACAAAGGCGGTTCAAACTGGAAGTTGTCAGTCTTTCATCTTTTTTATCACTCACTAATTAACTGTAATCCATTAGGATTTAGCTGATATATTTTATCACACACCTCTTCAATGTACTTTCTATCGTGAGAAATGCTAATGACAGCCCCTGGAAATTCTCGGAGCATTTTTCTTATTACCGGGCCGGATAATGGTGAAAAATTTCTTGTAGGCTCATCCAGAATAAGAACATTCGCACCACTTAAACTCATCCTCAAAAGAAGCACTTTCGCCTTTTGTCCACCAGACAACTCCCGAATAGGATGCTCCATTTCATCTGGCGTGTATTTAAGTGAACCTAGGTATGTTCTAATTCTTGTACGCTCTTCTTTATCTCCTGTTTTATCAAGGTAATCAACCGGTGTAACAGATAGCTCCAACAAATCTTCATAATTTTGGGGCATATATTCTGCTTTAATATCATTCCGATTCATAAGTTCTTCCGCTATCTTTTTTAGAAGAGTCGTTTTTCCTGCCCCGTTGGCTCCTATAATACAGATTTTCTCTGATCCTTTTATTTTCAAATAAATTCCTTCTGCCAAAATTCTTTCGCCTTCTGGAGTCATTAGCTTTGAAAGTTCATATTCTATGACCGTTTTCCCTGTTGGAATGTATGCGTTTTTATCTCCTAATTTAAAAAAGATTGCTTCTTCCTGCTCCGGCATTTGCGTCATATTTTCGTCTTCTCTTTCAAATCTTCGCCCCATAGCCTTAACTGTGTGCATTTTGTCCTTCAAATTCTTTGCCACCGACGGCGCTTGTCTGGAACAATTTGCTAATGCGCTTTGCACACTCTGAGACACTCTTTGATATTTCTCATCTCGAATCTTTTTTTCCCTACGGTCACATAGTGCCCTCTGTTCTTGAAGTTCAAATTTATGAAGCCGTTCCTCCACATAGTTTCTATAGGGAAGCTTGGCCACGGTATATCTCGCTTCTGTTTTTCGCTTAATCTGCTCGATATGTATTACCATGTTGGCGGTACGCTCTATCAATGTTTCATCGTGTGAAATAAAAAGCACAATATGTTTCCATTCATTTATGGTTTTTTCCAGTAATGTAAGCGTCGCAATGTCAATATCATTTGAAGGTTCGTCTAACAATAGCACAGAAACATCGCGAATAAAAAGCCGCATGAGTTGTACCTTGACTTTTTCTCCTCCTGAAAGGCTTCCCATCATCTGACTACTGTAGAAAAAATCATTTTTTATTCCAAATTTTCCTGCAGTAACAGACAGTTCTTTTGGCGTTTTCTCCCAGAATATTTCTTCCTCAGAAAAATACTCGTATACGGTTTTTTTCTTATCTTCATCGGGCATCTCTTGCGGAAGGTAACCAAAACGTTCGTTTCCCATTACTCTTTCCCCATCCGCTTCTATATAGTTTTCTATAAGCGATGGATCATATATCCACTTCATTAATGTTGATTTTCCGTTCCCTTCTTCTCCAATGATAACTGCTTTATCTCCATCATTTAGCACAAGGTTGAAATCATCAAGAATTACTCTCAGGTCTTTTTTATGTGTTAAATTTAATTTCTTTATCTGTAACATAAAGTTCCTCCTTTTCGAAACACGAGTCAATTATTTTTGTACACACAAAAACGAGCCTTTTTTGCATACGCAAAAATAGACTCGCCAAATAGACCTTTATTCCTTTCCCTAAGGAAAAGCAAAGGAAATGCCTCTTGCGATAATCCAACTTAAGCGTACACAAAAATAAACCTATTTTCTACAGGCTCAATAACTATATGTGTCTTACTTAAATTAAATTATCTATTAATCATTTCCTCACCTTACACGAAATGTGCCATCCTTTTTTCTAATGATAATACTATCATACTGTATTTATTGTGTCAACACATTCCACCTTATAGAAGCGCAAATTCAAATTGAACAAAATCGCTGCGCGATGGCCTGCCAAGGCTGTGGCGCAGTTTTCTACTTTTTCTAAAAAAGGCAGTGACAGGATTGTCCCAAGATAGTATTGTTAAAGC
>NZ_JBQKLL010000026.1:0-46607 GCF_052116245.1 Blautia sp. Sow4_E7 | reverse complement strand
AACACAGCCAGATTTTTGTTGATTTTGAAAAAAATAAAAAGAAAAGAAGTTTTAAAAGAAAAATGGTGCTGGGCATAACACCCAACACCAAGTTTGTCTACAGTCTGAGAGGGAATCATGAAAGTGATTCCCTCTTTCGGGTTTTGTCGCACAAATCAGCGCATATCCAAACGTTCAAAGACCAATGTTGCTTGAATGCGGTCACCGCCGCCAAAGCCCTTGCTTCCGCCATTTGAGGTTGACATAGTATGGAGGCGATAGCCTTTGGCAACCTGTGCATTGATAACATCTTCAAGATCAGTTAGATTACCGGATCCGGTGCCAAAGAGCTTTTCTTTAAGCGTTACTTGCATCACTACATAGGGGAAATCATTGCCTGAAGCACTAGAAAAGCGCGATTCCTGATTCCAGCTTCCCATAGAGTGTATCCTCCCTGTTGTGTTTTCAGATTAGCCGAAGTATCTCTTAAGCAGACCAGCGAATGCTTTTCCATGTCTTGCCTCGTCCTTAGCCATCTCATAAGTCACTTCGCTTCGCTCGTGACTTCAAAACCTTTGTATTATAAAGGATTTCTTATCTTTTATAAGAAACACAGGTGTCTCCAAAAGTAAAAGAAAAATCCTAAAAAATGTGTCCCCAGAACACAGGAAAGGGCGACAAAAATGACAAAAACACAGGATTTAGGAATATCTCAATTACCAAACGGAAACTGGTGCTATCGTTTCACAAAAACAGTTGATGGGAAAAGAGTAAATCGCAAAGGCTCAAAAGATGAAGCGGGAAACCCTTTGAAAACAAAGCGGGCAGCAGCACAGGCAAAAGCGATTGCAGAAATGCGTTTTGAAGCAAGTCTGAACCAGAAGCCAGAACACCGCATGACTTTTGGAGAGGTTTACATGGAATATTGCGAACAGGGGCGCAGCGGAAAAGCATATTCCACGATAAAGAAACAAAACAGCTTATGGAAAAATCATCTTGAAGAAAAATTCGGTTCACGCTATGTTGACAGCATTTCTGTTGCAGAAGTAAATGATTATCTTTCTTTTCTGTATTACACTGAGGGACGCGCTTATAAGTATGTAGAGGGATTTTTAAAAATGTTCTATCTGATATTCGGACAGGCGTATTCCCGCAATTATTTAGATGTAGATGTATATAACAAATTATGCGTAAACAAAGATGTTCGGATTCGTATGCCGAAAATGAAGATTGATGAAGATACCGAAATTGTAGCATTCAGCAAAGAAGAAACAGAACGTCTTGACACTTATTTTCAAGGCACAAATGCAGAAACCGCTTATCTGTTGGGAAAGTGCTGCGGCTTGCGTATCAATGAGTGTTACGGCTTAAAATGGGAAAATGTTGATATTGAGAACGGCAGAATAACTATAGACCGACAAATGCAGTATCAAGACGGCTTGATTAAACTTGTACCGCTGAAAACGCGCAACGCGCGGCGTGTAATTTATATGAGCCAGAAGCTAAAAGACTATTTTTTAAAACTTGCGGCAGAAACAAAGGCGCATGAGGTTGATTTAAAAGCGCAGCGGGCGCAAAATTGCACTTATATTTATGACGTTGACGGTAACAAAATTTCATCTTTGGAATTAGTAAACAGTTTGCCAAACGGAAAAATACAGACTGTAAATTCTATGAAATATCACAGCCGAACAATCAAAACAGCATTAAAAATAGATTTTAAATATCACTATTTACGCCACACATACGGCACGCGGCTTGCAGAGTTAAATACACCGACACACATTCTCTGTAATCAGATGGGACACGCAAGCGGAAAAGTCACAGAACGTTATTATCTTGCGGTTTCACAGTCTGGAATTGATATTCTTGTAAGAAATTTAAACGCTGTATAAAATAAGCGTGTGACGCATAAAACGGCTATTTACGGCACGCGGCAGCAGTAGACGGATATTTTATCTATACAAAGGAAAAGCGGGACGCGCAAGGCTTCCCGCTTATTTTAGGGCTATTAGAAATCAAACACGCCACCTTTATTTATCTCATATTTGCGAACAGGATAAGGACACTGTAAATCGTCATGTAAAAGATGATACATATTATCCAGAAGCACAAGCATTTCTCCGCATACTTCTCTATCTTGCATTTGTAAGCCCATATTATCCCAAACAAGTTGTAAAGTTCCTAACATTTCTTTTTCTGTCATAGTGAGTTCTCCCCTTTAAAAATTGAATTGTATCGGCGTAGGAGAAACTTGTTTCTCCACGCCGCTAATATTTATAGTATCTGTTTTATTTATATTTATTTCTATATCCTTTCCCGCTTCGTTATTTACGGTTTGCGGCGTTCCATAAGCGTCAGCCGTAAAGTCTAAGCCGTCAATCGTTTCTATTGGCTCTGTATGCGTGACGCGTTGTGGTGTTTCATAGAAATCATAGATAGTACTTTCCTTGCGCTGCACAAGATACCCTTTATCTACCAGTTTTACAAATTGGTCGCGATAAGTAGACGCAGGCATTCCTATTGCCTGCCTTATGGCAGCAGGTGAGAGCGCAAACTCATAATTATTAGCATTAGACGCAAGATATAAATAAAGCATGAGCGCGTGTGCGCCTAAGTCGCGCGCCGCAGCTTGCCAGTTTGCGTTTTGTATTCCTAAGAAATCATTTAAAAGCATGTTTCTATGAATGAATACGGTACGCTGATTAGGTACTGTATAAGGCATATATAAACCTCTTTTCTATTGGAATGGCAGGGCGGCAGAACCGCCCGCCAGTGTATTCTTATTTACGTTCTAAACTGTTTATTTTGTCGTTTAGTCCATCTATTTTGTTAAATATCTCTTGCGTGTCAACTGCTGTATTTAAACGTGATAAAACTTCTTCGGTTACTTCGTGGACAATTTGTTCATGTTCTAATTGTTTATAAAGTTGCTGATTCATCATTTCCTTTTGGAATGTATATGATAAATTTACATCTCCTGCTTTTCTCAGAAATTCAGCAAATTGATAAGTAAATCCGTTGTCACCAAACATACGGTATCCCCCTTTCTTTTAGATTTAAGAAATTTCTTTTTCTTATGAACATATTATAACAAAATTTTTTATTTGAATAAAATAAAGGGCGTTTTAACTTGGCAGGAGAATACAATAAACCTGCTGCCACCCCCCGCCCCTATTTCGGGAAAAATATTATTTTTATGCGTGACGCGGCTTATGCGTGGATAACCGCGACACGAAAAGGTATTTTTTATTTGCCGTTATCGTAAAATAAGCCTTATTTAAGCCTAATCGCGCTAAATAGATAAAAATAAGATATGATATAGGCTTATTTCATTGAAATAAACCTTATTACAACGAAATAACAAAAATGAGAAAAGAAATAAGCTTTATTAAGATGATTTTTGACAATATTAAATACTATGCATACTGCATATTGACAGAATATATATATATATATATAATTAAAAGTGCAAATTTTATGCAAAATACATAAAATATTATTCTAAGGAGGAAATGAAAATGCGTGTGACTATTGATCTTGACAGAGACATTGTTATTATTCCAGACAATTTTTTCAAAAAAATTATGGAGGAAAACGAAAAACTGGAAAAATATGGTGCAAAACCAGTGAAAGCAATCGATCGTATTAAAAAGTCATTTGAAATTGCAATGAATGATACGGATAACCGTTTACTGACACAGTCAAATGCAAAGACCACTACACGTGCCAGAAAATCGAATGGTGCCGCTGAGTCAGTTGCAACTAGCGAAAGTAATATTTCTGCTGACACTGCGACTATTGATAAAAAGTAATGGGCGCGCCGCGTGTAACACCGCAGGAAATCGTTCAAATGTACCGTTTATATGCGCAGCTTGGTAATTATGCCGCCGTTGCGCGTGCTATTGGACGTAGTGCAAGCACTGTATCGAAATACATACAGATGAAAGGTGTACCGCTGAATGTGAGACTGGCGGTTAATAATTTAATGCAAGATAATGTTTGAAAAAGAAATGAATGCAATGAAAAAAACGAATAGAGGATTGCGGGAGGATGGATAATGAAAAAATGCACAAATATATTTAAAACGCTTTTTTCAACAATGCTTATTGGAACGGTCGCTTTTTCTACTGTTTTTACGTTGAATGTAGAAAAGGCTTATGCAGAAGCAAATATTTCTGGTTTAGAGGATGACAGTGTCGGAAGCTGGGAAAATACAGAGGTGGTTGATGAATTTGGAGATGCTACAGGTGAATCTGCTATAAGATCGGTCGTATCGGGAACTTTCAGCAACACGGCGACGGCTGAGAGTAATTTGACAGTAGTGGCATTTATTACAATGGGCGTTCCTGCATATAGCAGCGATTTTATATCTGATAATGCTACTTTAATTAGGAATACTCTTACATATCCTACTTCTGCATATAATGTACAATTCAGACTATTAGAATATGATAAAACGCCTGCTACACATTTGAAATCGGATAATATGATTCTGAAGACAAAAGTTGGTGAGGATGTCGAAGAGTATATTTTAATAGGAAATGAAGATAACAGCGATCTTTTAGTAAATCCAGTAATAATGGGTGTAACTGGTTTTGAAAGAAATGGAGAATTACTGTTAAAAGATTTATATGAAGGAAATGATGTTCGTTGTATTGTTGAAATAGGTTCTTCAAAGTATAAATTTACTTTAGAAGCAGGAAATTTTCAAAAAATTATTGATGAAAATGATTTGGAAAAACCTTTAGATGCAGAGGGGCAAGAACAAAGATTTAAAGATCAGAAAGCGGATGCGCATCTGGAAAAAGCAGAAAGTGTTATAAAATCCAAAACTGATTTTATCGCAACTTATGTGAATCATACAGATGCGGATAATAATTATGAAAGTGGATATTATTATTTTAATGGTCATGCAGATGAATTTGAGGATTTAACAGAAGAAGAGTTATCAGCTATTTTCCCATGTAGGTTTAGATATTATCTGGTTAATCCTGTATTAGTTGGAACGCCAGGTGCGGGTGAACTT
Organism: Blautia sp. Sow4_E7; assembly: GCF_052116245.1. Taxonomy (NCBI): domain Bacteria; kingdom Bacillati; phylum Bacillota; class Clostridia; order Lachnospirales; family Lachnospiraceae; genus Blautia; species Blautia sp. Sow4_E7. The sequence goes on along the minus strand of NZ_JBQKLL010000026.1, from coordinate 41,599 downwards.
TATGAATATGACGCAGAAGGGAATACAAAATTTCTTGGCAGTTATGGACTTGATGATAGTTACCGCACACGTGAAGAAATAAATCCAAACTGGCCGGAGATTGATGGAACTTGGAGAATAGAAAACGGAGAACTGATTCGTACAGTGACTTCTACAAAAGCAGAAAATAAGTACAAGGTTAAATCATTAGACCACGATGGATATTATTTGTTATGTGGAACTTCTGGAAACGGCCCAGCTATGATGATTGTTTTATACAATGAAAATAATATGCCGTTACACGAATTTACAGAAGAATAAATCAAATGAAAACGGATTGAAATTTACTGTAGTGAATAAGGAGCAGGGTGCGCGGCCTGCTCCTTATTTTATCTGTTCGCAAGAGTACACCTTTACAAACACGCAAAATAGCGTGTATTTTTATGTTCGAGAAAGTTATTTTTATATTTGCAAACATATTCGTAAAATATATTGACATTTACGAACACTTTTGATATAATACGAACATAAGGAAATGGGAGGGCGCAAACATGAACAGCCGCACATACTATTATGCAAGAGTATCAAGTAAAGAACAGAACCTTGACCGTCAGATAGCAGCTTTCAAGGCTCTTGGAGCAGATGAAAGAGATATTATCACAGATAAGGAAAGCGGAAAGGATTTAGACAGAAAAGGTTATCAAGCATTAAAAAATGCCATGCTGCGCCGCGGCGATACACTTGTTGTAAAATCCCTTGACAGATTGAGCAGAAACAAAAGCGACATTCACAACGAATTGCAGTATTTCAAAGACAACGGCATTCGTTTGAAAGTGATTGACTTGCCAACTACTATGATGGACTTACCAGAGGGGCAAGAGTGGGTTTTTGAGATGGTAAACAATATTCTGATTGAAGTATTAGGAACAATCGCAGAACAAGAACGCACAACAATCAAACAGCGTCAAGCAGAGGGGATTGCAGCAGCCAAACAGAACGGAAAACGTCTTGGACGTCCCGCACTCACATTTCCCGAAAACTGGAATGAAGTCTATTCCTCTTGGAAAGCGGGAGAGATTACTGCAAAGACCGCAATGGAACAGACAAATACCAAAAGAACAAGCTTTTATAAACTTGTAAACATGACTGAAAACAATTAAATTTAGGGACACATTTTTAAAGGACACATTTTCTTGCATTTAGGATTTTCAAAAAGGCAGCAGGACACGCAAAGGACACAGGAAATATAAAAAATCAGCAGAAGCAGCAAAAAAAGAGGAAACCACTTTCGTGATTTCCCCCTGTAAAAATCCTTATTCTATGCGGCTTGCAGATTAGCCGAAGTATCTCTTAAGGAGACCAGCGAATGCTTTTCCGTGTCTTGCCTCGTCCTTAGCCATCTCGTGAACTGTGTCGTGGATTGCATCAAGGTTAGCGGCTTTTGCACGTTTTGCAAGATCAAATTTACCAGCTGTTGCGCCGTTCTCAGCTGCTACACGCATTTCAAGGTTTTTCTTGGTGCTGTCTGTAACAACTTCGCCTAATAACTCAGCAAATTTAGCTGCGTGCTCTGCTTCCTCGTAAGCTGCTTTCTCATAGTACAGACCAACTTCTGGATATCCCTCTCTGTGAGCAACACGTGCCATTGCAAGATACATACCAACCTCAGAGCACTCGCCCTCGAAGTTTGCTCTTAAGTCTGCGAGGATGTCTTCACTGACGCCCTGAGCAACACCTACAACATGCTCAGCTGCCCAAGACATTTCTTCTTCCTGTTTAGTGAACTTGGAAGCCGGAGCTTTACAGATTGGACATACTTCCGGAGCTGCTTCACCTTCGTAAACATAACCACATACATTACATACCCATTTAGCCATAATTAAATTCTCCTTTTCTTATATAAAAATTTTATTTAGTTTTTAATAATAGTAATCATTACTGTTTCATAGTAGCATATTGTTTCTTAATTGTCAAGAGTTATTGAAATTTTTTTTCATTTATGAGCTGCGGTTTAGCTGATGCCTACTCAGAGTTTTGCGCTGTGGTCATTGCTTGCTGAGCAGCTGTGATTCCCTGCAGAATAGCTATGACCAGTAAATGAAAAGTTTATTCAAAAGTTCAGTGTGACTCTTCCTTCAGGCATTCATTACAGATTCCAAAAAATCTTGCTTTATAATCGGAAATCTGACCATCCTTAAAGTCAGCTGCAATATTCTCAAGACTTTTATCAATATGTTCGCTGAATACGTCCATCACTCTGCCGCAGCGGGTGCACATGAAGTGACAATGGGGAGCGGTGCGGGCGTCGAATCGGTCTGCTCCGCCAAAGCTGGAAAGCTTCTGTATTTCACCCAGATCAGAGAGAAGAGAGAGGTTCCGGTATACAGTTCCAAGGCTGATGTTCGGATAGATCTGCTTCATATTCTTATATACAAAATCAGCGGTGGGATGGTCAGTTCTGCCGGTAAGAAATTCCTTGATCGATTCTCTCTGGCGGCTGTATTTCAATGTGGCCATCTGTTTTCCTCCTTTCTCCTTAATAATAGTAATTGTTACTGATATTAATATAAAGGATAAAAGCTATTTTGTCAAGAGGATTATGAAATAAAAATTGGGAAATTTTGAAATAAGATTTGCAGAGAAAAGTTGTTTTTGTAAATTGACATATATTTTGTTTCATGTTAATATATGTATAGAAATAAAGGTGCTACCGATAGACGGTTAGCCCATTCATATATGTTGTAATAACCGTTCAGTTGGTTGGGCTGGGGCGGTTATTTTTTTGCGCAATGGGTTTACAAAACCCGCAAAATGTGTTACGCTTCTACATATGAAACACGAGGTTTTCAGTCCTCGTTATAATAGAAACTCTTAGAAAAAGAGAGTACATTTGTACACCGCATTACAGAGAATCCCCCAGGGAAGACGGATGGCGCAGGTTGATTGGCGCACTAAGCAGAAGATTTTCCCACAGGCTGAGAGGGGCATGCATGGAGCGAATGGAAGATGGCTTTGGAGGGGCGCAGTCGAAGAGCCAGACGGCAGTTAGATTGCGACAGGACCGCCTGTTATAGCGGAAGGGTATGGAAGTACCCGGTAAGGTTCCCGAAGATAATTTTTCATAACAATATGGAAAAGATGTTATCTGCACCGCGAGGCGGGAATGAAAAGAAGTGGTAACACGGGAATAACTCGTCTTCTCAGTTTATGGGAGGGCGTTTTTTTGTGTGAAAGTCCCGGACAGCAGCTATGAAGCAGGGCGTGCTTGCACGCAATGTTTCATAGATATTGGACGGGCAACCCCAATGAGCAAGAAGCGAAGCGGATTGCGAATTGGGGTCAATTGCGAAGCAATTGACTTTCACATATCAAGATGTCTGCGGACACAGACATTTCCATAGAAGGAGGAAATATAATGAGCAAACCAAAATATTACATCACCACCGCCATTGCCTACACATCCGGCAAGCCGCATATCGGCAACACCTACGAGGCTGTTCTGGCAGACGCGATCGCACGTTATAAAAGACAGCAGGGCTACGACGTATTTTTCCAGACCGGAACTGACGAGCATGGCCAGAAAATCGAGCTGAAAGCAGAAGAAGCAGGCGTTACCCCGAAGGAATTCGTTGATAACGTATCCGGCCAGATCAAGAATATCTGGGATCTGATGAACACATCCTATGACAAATTCATCCGTACCACAGATGAAGACCACGAGAAACAGGTTCAGAAGATTTTCAAGAAAATGTATGCAAAAGGGGACATCTACAAGGGCGAGTACGAGGGAATGTACTGTACTCCATGTGAGTCCTTCTTCACAGAGTCCCAGCTTGTAGACGGCAAATGTCCGGACTGCGGACGTCCATGTGTACCGGCGAAAGAAGAGGCTTATTTCTTCAAAATGAGCAAATACGCAGACCGCCTGATCGAGCACATTAAAACACATCCGGAATTCATTCAGCCGGAATCCCGTAAGAACGAGATGATGAACAACTTCCTTCTTCCGGGACTTCAGGATCTGTGTGTATCCAGAACCTCTTTCAAATGGGGAATCCCGGTAGACTTTGATCCGAAACACGTTGTATATGTATGGCTGGACGCACTGACCAACTATATCACCGGAATCGGCTACGACTGCGACGGCGACAACAAAGACCTGTTCAACAAGATGTGGCCTGCAGACCTTCATCTTATTGGAAAAGACATCATCCGTTTCCATACCATTTACTGGCCGATCTTCCTGATGTCACTGGATCTGCCTCTTCCGAAGCAGGTATTTGGTCATCCGTGGCTGCTCCAGGGCGATGGTAAAATGAGCAAATCTAAAGGAAACGTTATCTACGCAGACGAGCTGGTTGACTTCTTCGGCGTTGACGCTGTCCGTTATTTCGTACTTCACGAAATGCCGTTTGACAACGACGGTGTGATCACCTGGGAGCTGATGGTAGAGCGTATGAATTCCGAGCTGGCAAATACCCTTGGAAACCTGGTAAACCGTACCATCTCCATGTCCAATAAATATTTCGGCGGCGTAGTAGAGAATAAGGGCGTAACAGAGCCAGTTGATGATGATCTGAAGAACTTCATCCTTTCTGTTCCTGCAAAGGTTGACGCAAAGATGGAGAAGCTTCGTGTAGCTGATGCCATCACAGAAGTGTTCACTATTTTCAAACGCTGCAACAAATATATCGACGAGACAATGCCATGGGCACTTGCAAAAGATGAGTCCAAACAGGATCGTCTTGCAACTGTTCTTTACAATCTGGTTGAGGGTATCTGCATTGGAACCACTCTTCTTGAGTCCTTTATGCCGGACACAACCAAGAGAATCCTTGGCCAGTTAAATGCTTCTGAGAGAACTCTTGAGGATCTGAAGACATTTGGTCTCTATCCATCAGGAAACAAGGTAACAGACAAACCGGAGATCCTTTTTGCCCGTATGGACATCAAAGAAGTAATGGAAAAAGTGAACGAGCTTCATCCGCCAAAAGAAGAGCCGAAGGAAGAGAAGCCAGAGGAGAAGGTTGTGGATATTGAAGCGAAACCAGAGATCACATTTGATGATTTTGCAAAGCTCCAGTTCCAGGTTGGTGAGGTTATCGCCTGCGAGGCAGTAAAGAAATCCAAGAAGCTGCTTTGCTCCCAGGTGAAGATCGGAAGCCAGGTACGCCAGATCGTATCCGGAATCAAGGCTTACTATACACCAGAGGAAATGGTTGGCAAAAAGGTTATGGTAGTAACCAACCTGAAGCCAGCGAAGCTTGCTGGAATCCTCAGCGAAGGCATGATCCTTTGCGCAGAGGACGCTGACGGAAATGTGTGCGTAGTCAGCCCGGAGAAGAATATGCCGGCAGGATCTGAAATCTGCTAAGCACAGTTTGCAGAATAAAATATGATATAAGCTAGACGAGTGGTGCCAGGGGCAGAAAGTGGATTTTTGCTCCTGGTATTATGCTATTTAAAGGAAAGAATACTATGGAAAATAAATTAACCCATTTTGACGAAAGCGGAAATGCCGTAATGGTAGATGTTTCGGATAAACCAATTACCCACAGAACTGCCATTGCCACAGGCGCGATCCAGGTGGGAACCGAGATCATGGAGCGCCTTACCGCCGGAACGGTGGCCAAGGGTGACGTTCTTGGTGTGGCCAGAGTTGCCGGAATCATGTCTGTGAAGCACACTTCTGACCTGGTACCAATGTGCCATCCGCTACCGGTCACCAAATGCACCATTGATTTTGAACTGGAAAAAGAGAAGGGGATTATCCGCACTTTCTGTACAGTGAAGACAGACGGAAAAACCGGTGTGGAGATGGAAGCGTTGACTGGTGTGCAGGCGACGCTTTTGACTATTTATGATATGTGCAAGGCCATCGACAAACACATGGTGATGACGGATATTCACCTGGTTGAGAAAACTGGCGGTAAGAGCGGGGATTTTTTATTTGAGAGAAGATGAAGTATCAGTAAATAAAGAACTCTTTTTGTTGGTTAAGATAATAGGAGTTTTGGTTGAAGGTGATTCAGCGAAAACTTGAATTAGATAATATATTAGTAGAAAAAAGTTTCTACTGTCCGATTTTATGGACTGTAACAATATAAACATAAAGTCCAATTATATGTACAGGAGGATAAATATGAAACGAGTTGCAATTATCACATCCAGTGACATGGGATACCAGGGCAAGCGGGAAGACTTAAGCGGCCCGGCGATTAAAGAGATTGTAGAAAGAGAAGGCTATCAGGTGGTCTCCATGGACATTCTGCCAGATGACCGCTCCATGCTTTCTAAGCGGATGGCAGAAATCGCAGACGAAAACCAGGCGGAACTGATCCTGACCACAGGCGGAACCGGTTTTTCCCCGCGGGATGTCATGCCGGAAGCAACGGAAGATATTACAGAACGGAAGGTTCCAGGGATCCCGGAAGCGATCCGCGCCTACAGCATGACCATCACAAACCGCGCCATGCTCAGCCGCGCCACAGCCGGGATCCGCAAGCAGACACTGATCATCAATCTTCCAGGTAGTCCTAAAGCAGTGAAAGAGAGCCTGGAATATATTATTGGCGCCCTGGAACACGGAATTGAGATCATGACTGGAGAAGCAGGGAACTGCGCGAGATAAATATGTAAATAAATCAGTAGCTATTTTGTAGACGATATTCCACAAAAAGTGCAGCTGTAAGTGTTGAATTGCTACATAAATTATAATACCCTCCGCGGCGGCTGTAAGGTTATTTACAGTTTCAGCAGAGGGTATTATTGATTCCTGGCTGAAAGAAAATATATGAGGTGTTAGTTCTGCTCTTTCATATCCTTAAAGCACCGGCTCGTCACGATCAGCGAATTATGCACCATATCCTCCAGCGCCTGGTCTGTAAAATAAGCGGCGTGAGGCATCATAAGCACATTTGGCATGGCGTTCAGGATCGCCATTTCGTGGTGTATGATCATTTCATTTTTGTGATCCCTGTAATAGATATTGCGGTCTCCATCGATCACATCAAGTCCGGCGCCGGAAAGGTGGCCGCTTTCAAGAGCCTCAATAAGCGCAGCGGAATCCACAATAGGCCCCCGCGCCGTGTTTATCAAAAGCGCGCCCTGCTTCATGGAAGCAATCCGGTCAGAATCCATGAAATGATAAGTTTCCTTATTAGAAGCAATGTGAAGAGACACAATATCACTTTGTGCAAGGAGTGTAGGCAGATCACAATACTCTGCAAATCCTTCCAGCTCATCCTTGGGATGACGGTTCCAGTATAAGACCCTGCAGCCAAAGCCTGAGAGATGCTTTACAACGGTCTGCCCAATATGACCGGCGCCAATTACGCCCACGGTCATGTTGGGAAGCTCACGCCCGCGGATCCCGGACATGGTGTAATCCTGCCCCAGATATCTTTGCAGGATCGGCTTTACATTCCGAAGAAGCATCAGCATCATCATAATGGCATAATCCGCCACACTTGCAGGAGAGTAGGTAATATTAAAAATCTGGATCCCCAGCTTGCGGGCATAGGTCTGGTTCATATGCTCCATACCGATACATCGTGTGACCGCGATCCGCACTCCGCACGCGTGAAAACCATCCCACATTTCATCTGTGATATAAGTATCTGACAGAACATTGATACAGTCATAGCCATTGGCAAGGGCAATGTTTGCCAGATTGGGTTTTTCACCTACAAGCTTAAGGTCGATATTATAATATCTGTAATACTTCTCAAAAATAGGAATTTCTTCCGGTTCAACAGCATAAGCGATCATTTTCATCTGTCTTTTCATTTTCCGTCACTGTCCTTTGTCTATGATAGTTCTGTTTTCTGTCAGCATCAGGCAGACCTTTTTCAGATACTATAATCCGAAATTTTTCCGGATCACATTGGCAAGCAGCTCCGCAGTACCGTCAATACCAAAATTGTTGCTGTTCAGCATCAGATCCATATATTCGGTGCTGCCTGGATCATATCCTGCGTAATGCCTGTGGTAAGCCTTTCTGGCTTTGTCTACATCGATACACATTTTCCGGCCTTTTTCTTCGGTCATTCCAAAATATTGTACACAGTTACGAACCCTTGCGTCAAGTGGGGAATAGATGTATACCCGGAGCAGATTTTTGTGGTCACGCATAAGATAGTCGCTGCATCTTCCGACCATGATACACGGCCCCTTGTCTGCAAAATCCTGCAGCACACATTCCTGGACAGAGAAGATCTTGTCCTGAAGGTCTGTTGTGCCAGAACCCAGGGGGCGCAGCATTTTTGCGTATTTTCCAAGGCCGAATTTTGCCCCTTCCTCTTTATCGCTTATGAGGGAAAGAGGGGCGTTCATTCTCTTGGATACTTCTTCCACAATATCTCTGTCATAATAGCTGATATCCAGCATTTCTGCTACTTTCTTTGCGATGGGACGTCCCATGCTTCCGAATTGTCGTCCAACCGTTACTACGAAGTTTTCCATAATGGTTCTCCTTTCTATTTTTTACTGAAGGTTGCGATGAGATCGCTGACGCTGTTGTATACTGGTTGAAAGGCTGACGTATCAGGGGTATTTTCAAAATAGCCCAGAACATAGCTGACAGCAGCTGCGGTACCATAGATGAGCCCATCCTCGTCAAGGTCAAATTCCGGGGTATGGTGATTGGCACCGGAGCCCAACTGGTCATTTTTTATTCCCACGAAGGTTTCTATGCCTGGAAAAAGGCTGCACATATAGCTGAAGGTTTCAGAAGCCATCCAGGGCTCGCAGTCATATATGGCTTCTTCGCCGATATATTTTTTCACGGAATCCAGATAGGTTTTTCTGCATGCCGGATCGTTTTCTGTGGGCAAAAGATGTTCCAGTAATTTGAACTGGTATGTGCAGTAGTTAAGGGGACAGATTGCAGCCACAATCCGTTCAAATTCCTTGATAAATTCTTCTCCGCTGCCCCGGTCCATCATTCGGATACTTCCCTCGCAGGTCAGCTTGTCGGGAATCAGGTTAAAGGTGGCGCCTGCATGGATAGAACCCAGGGACCAGGTGAGGACCGTGTTGGGCTTTATGTACTTAAGCCGGAGGGTGTCAAGGTTGGAATATATGTCATGGAAACAGTCGACCACGCTGTGGGCCAGATCTGGTCTGGAGCCGTGTCCACCTTTTCCGTTGATTTCAAGAACAAAGTGATAAAGGCCTGACATGGCAGAGCCCTGGCAGCAGGACAGCTTTCCGGTTGGAATATCCCACCGTACATGGCAGGCGTAGCAGGTGTCAAACTTCATGTCCTTTTCTGCCATATAGGCCAGGAGCTTTTCAATATTCCGGTGTCCCTCTTCCCCTTCCTCAAACATAAGGACCACGCGGCCGCTCAGGGAAGCTTCCATGCTTTTTAGTATTTTTGCGGCGGTAAGCTGCATGGCGATGTGGCCGTCATGACCGCATCCATGCATAACCCCAGGATTTTTGGAAATACATACTCTTTTATTTTTTAGGTTGGTTTCGGATTCCAGTATGGGAAGCGCATCGATGTCGGATCGAAGAAGAATGGTTTTTCCGGTACTGCTTCCATTTATATATGCAAAAATGCCGCCGCCGGGTACCTGGCTGTAAGGAATTTCCATTTTATCAAGTTCCTCTTTAATGACAGCCATGGTATTTGTCTGTTCGGCAGGCCCGCATTCAGGATGTTCGTGAAAATATCTTCTTATTTTAATCGTGTAGTCTGAATTTTGTTTCGCAATATTTAAAATATTCATTGATACCTCATCCCTTTTTTATAAAAATAGTATTGCTGATAAGACTTTTATTTCTGAGCAACTGCGCGTAAGAACTTCTGGGTTCTGGGATTCTCGGAGTGGTCAAAAATATCTGCCGGTTTTCCCTGCTCTACCACCACGCCGCCATCCATGAATACCACACGGTCGGCAACCTCCCTTGCGAAGCCCATTTCGTGAGTGACAACTGCCATTGTGATTCCAGACTGGGCTACGTTTTTCATAACGGAAAGAACTTCGCCTACCAGCTCTGGATCAAGGGCTGCGGTTGGCTCATCGAAAAGGATGGCGTGAGGCTTCAGTGCCAGGCCTCTTGCAATACCCACACGCTGCTGCTGGCCGCCGGAAAGCTGGGAAGGATAATAATCACGGCGTTCTGCCATTCCTACTACCTGAAGGTAATGCTCGGCAATGTCTTTTGCTTCGGCTTTGGATTTCTTTTGCACGATGGTAAGGCCTGCCATTACATTTTCCAGAGCTGTTTTATTTTTGAAAAGGTTATAATTCTGGAATACCATGGTACTGTTTTGCCGGAGTTCATGGACATCCTTCTTGGTGTGATGGGTGGCGTCTACCGTAGAATCGCCTACGGTTACCAGGCCCTTTGTGGGAACTTCAAGGAAATTGGTGCATCTTAAGAGGGTTGTTTTGCCGGAACCAGATGGTCCTAATATACATACAACTTCTCCAGTATTGATCTCAAAGTTGACTCCTTTCAAAACTTCCAGATCCCCAAATACTTTATGGATATTTTCATATTTGATCATATGGCGTTCCTCCTTAATATTTTGAGCTGGCCTTGCGCTCGATCATTTTCTGAACGGCAACGAATACCATGTTCAGCAGCCAGTAAAGAATGAGCACGCAGAGATAAACTTCAATGAAACGGTATGTTTTGTTGGCAAGCATTTTTGCCCGGAGCATCATGTCCACAACACCGACCATGGAACAAAGGGAAGAGCCCTTAAAGCAGTCAATGAAGTTGTTCATAAGGGACGGGATCGCAAGGTGGAAGGCCTGAGGCAGGATGACGTGTACGTAAGCCTGCATGGTTGACATACCGGTTGTGATAGATGCTTCCATCTGGCCCTTGTCAACGGAAAGGATCGCACCCCGGATGGTTTCTGCCATGTAGGATGAAAAGGAAAGGGAGAGGCAGAAGATGGCCTGTGCAGTCAGTGACATGCTGTTGATTCCCGGTATGTATGGAAATACACCATAACAAAACAGAAAAAGCTGTGCCAGAAGCGGGGTTCCTCGAAAAAGGGAAAGCCATACCTTCAGGATCGAATCTACAATCTTACTTTTGGAAAAAGAAATGATCGCAAGAACGATGGCAAGCACAAAGGATAGTGCAAAGGAAGCAAATGTGATAAGCAGTGTGATGTTCATACAGCTTATGATAGGGGCAAATGCGTCGGTAAAATAATCCATTGAAAAATGATACATATAGGTAACCTCCGTCTTTTTTTTATAAAAAGAGTTCAAGATGCGTACCGCCTTTGGTAAACGCATCTTGAACTCCCCTGCCTGACGGCGAAATAAATACTTTTAATTATTCTTCATAACTCTGCCAAGCATCATCGCCGGTTGTTGTTACGTAGTCTACTTCGCCTTCTGGAAGTGATGTTACATCCATGTCGAACCATTTTTCAGACATTTCTGTAAGAGTTCCGTCTTCGTGCATCTGGGCGATCAGATCGTTGAATGCTTTGATGTATTCTTTGTTTTCTTCTTTACGTGCCCAGCCGTAAAGGATTGGCATGTTTTTGTAATTTACGTTCTGGATGGTAAGCTGGTCGGAATTTCCAGACTGTGCAACTGCATAAGCGCAGGTGGAAGTACACTGGAATTCTGCGTCTGCCTGATTCTGCATAACAGCCGGGATCAGGGATGCGGCGGAATCAAGGGTAAGCTCGTTGATGGTGTTGCCCTGCTCAGCCTGCTCTGCGATCAGGTCTTCCAGTACAAGAGTTGCATTGGATCCAGCTTCGCCGGCGATTGTTTTATCTTTCCAGAAGGTCATATCTCCATCTTCCGGAACACCATCTGCTTTTCGGGAAACGATGGAGTAAGATTCCCAGGCGTATGTATTGGTGAACCAGTAAAGACCAAGTCGGTCATCGTTGACGGTTGTAAGGTTTGCAATGGTATCAATGACACCGTTCTGAACCATGCCCCAGAGAGAAGCGTATTCGGAAATGGTCCATTCAATGTTGATTCCGTAGTAATCACAGATGTAGGTGAGAACATCGATGTCCATTCCTTCCGGATTTCCAGTTCCATCGTCCATTGTCCAGCCGGCCTGGGCGCATCCGGTTCCTACTTTCAGGGTTTTGCCTGCCAGGTCTGCGTATTTGGTTTTCAGGTCTGTGTCGGAAGAATCTGCTGCGTATACAGGTACAGATGCAGCCATACATACTACGGTAAGTCCACTTAAAAGGGTTTTGAATAATCTTTTTGTTTTCATAATAACTCCTCCTTGTGCAGCTGATATTGTTTGAAAAATCTAAAAGAGCAAAGGCACTTCCGACAATTGTCTGTCTAAAGCGCCTTTGCTCTTTAAGTTGAGGTGAAGTTTAAACCATGGTTTTTGATTTGTCAATACCAATTATGTTTATTTTTTTGTACAAAAGTCGGAAATACGTTTCACGCCTTCCACGATATTTTCCATACTTGTGGCATAGGAAATGCGGATATAGCGGCTTCCGTCCTGGGATCCGAAGTTGTCTCCAGGGACAACGGCCACGTGGACTTCGTCCAGAAGACGGTCGGAAAATTCCTTGGCGGACAGGCTGGTTCCGCTGATATTTGCAAATATGTAAAAGGCTCCCCTGGGCTTAATGCAGCTGATGCCAGGAATCTTGTTCAGGGCATCGTAAATATAATTTCTGCGTTTTTCATATTCCTGGCGCATTTGCTCACAGTGCTCCAGACCGCTTCGGAAGGCTTCTATGGCGGCCCGCTGGCTGAAGGTAACGCCTGCGGAGTACACTCCTTCTGTAAGCTTGGTCATAAGGGAAATCAGATGGGCTGGACCTACTCCAAAGCCCACACGGAAGCCGGTCATGGCAAAGGTTTTGGAACAGCTGTCCACGATCAGGGTACGCTCTGCCATGCCTGGAAGCTCCGCAATGCTGTGGCATTTTTCCCCATCAAAAATAATATGGCTGTAGACTTCATCACTTATGACAAAAAGATCCCGCTCTTTTGCAATCTGTGCGATCTCCATTAACACATCAGGGGTGATCACGCCTCCTGTGGGATTGCAGGGAGAGTTGAGGATAAGCACCTTGGAACGTGGGGTGAGTACCTTTTTTACCGCCTCAGGGGTAAGGACAAAGTCATCTTTTTCATATACATCCACAGGAATGGTGACGCCATGGCACATGGATACCATCTGGGCGTAATTGCTGAAATAGGGGGCACTGACCAGAACCTCATCTCCGGAATCCAGGAGACTGAGGAGACTGAGAAACAGGGAGGCCATTCCTCCGGCGGTTACGATCACGTTGGGGACTTCGTAGTGAACGCCTGTCAGTTCACTGATATAGTTTGCATAGATTTCCCGAAGCTCTGTGATGCCGGCGCCTGGGGCGTATTTGGTATCCTGATTGTCAAGGGCGGTTTTTGCAGCCTCGATTACCTGTTCGGACGGCGCAAAATCAGGTTCGCCAACTGCAAAGGATATAACGTTCTCCATTGCAGCGGCCCTCACCATCATATCCCGGATGGGTGAGGCTGGGATGGACTCTGCTACTTTTGAATAATTCATAATAACCTCCTCCTAAAATGGACATGTCGCCTGCCGGCGACATCATCATATATGAAAGTCGGCTGTTCCGCGCCTATGGCGCTCCCACAGCTGCCGACCGCATTCGTAATCCGGGCTATCGCCCTACTTACTCATACGGTATAGCCCGTCCGATATCCATGAATTCGCGCATGCAAGCATGGCTCATTCATGGCTGCCGTCCGGTACTTTCATAGTAAAAAATTCTATGCATTAACGGGAAGAACCCGCAAATACCCTGGGGATTAAAAGATAAGGGATGTTATGAGCTTGCCAAAAAGAAGCACAAGCACAATGATAAACATGGGACGGATCACACTGGCGCCCTTTTTTATGGCAAGACTGGCGCCGATGTAATTGCCCACAATGTTAAATGCAGCCGCACAGAAGACAATGGGCCACACAACGGAATGGGAGAGTGCAAACGTAATGCTGGCAGTAAAACCGGCTGCCACGGAACAGACCTTGGCATTGCCGGAGGCCGTGATCAGATCCAGCCTGGTCAGGGTGGTAAAAGCAAGCAGGATGAAGGCACCACCGCCAGCTCCATAGAAGCCTGTGTATCCACCCAACAGAAAGCCGATCAGGGCGGAACGGACCGCCAGCTGGCTGGTAGTAAGGGTGTCCATTTTGTTTTCTTCTCCCAGATTTTTGTTTGCCAGAATAAAAACCGCTACAAACGGAAGGATTACGATCATAATGATCTGCAGATATTTTGCAGGAAGGATCAGGTTCAGCCTGGCGCCAAGGACGGAACCGATGATTGCATTGATCCCGGCGATAACGGCTGTAAAACGATAAACATGTCCGCTTTTTATAAATTTGAAAAGAGAGGTGAAACCTCCCAGAAGACAGGAGCACTGATTGGTCCCTGCGATCAAATGTACGGGAAATCCGGTAAGCATAAAGGTTGGCAGAGTGAGAAGCCCGCCGCCTCCGGACACGGCGTCAATGATTCCGGCAAAGAAGAATGCTATGCTTATGATTACAAACGTAGACATGTGTAGTTCCATAGGCGCCTCCTATAAAGTGTGTTCTGTAATAGGGGATTTCCTGTTAAACAAAAAAGCCAGCGCATATTTGCACCGGCTTCCTTGCTGATTGATTTCTCACATTATTTATCTATTTCCTGAAATTGTCAAGTACTTTTTTAACCCCTTTTTTAAAATAGGACTTCTAAAAACCGTTTTATAACGCTTTACTGGTACGATTTTGGTATGCTATAATAGTAATATTGAAAAGAAAAACACTTGTTTTTTCTAAAAATCGACTAGTACGCGCGAAAATACCGAAAAAGGAACCGCGTCCGGAAATACTTAAAAAAGAGGCAGAAAAATGATATTTGATACACATGCACATTATGATGATGAGGCATTTGATGAAGACAGAGACCAGCTTCTTTCCGCCATGAAGGATGGGGGAGTGGGCTGTATCGTAAATGTGTGCGCGTCCGCTGGTGGATTTGGCGGAACTTTGGAACTGATGGAGGCGTATCCCTTTGTGTATGGCGCCGTAGGCGTTCATCCGGATGATGCGGGAATTATGACACAGGACACCCTGGACGAGATCCGGCGGCTTTCCCATATGGAGAAAATGGTGGCCATCGGAGAGATCGGGCTTGACTATTACTGGCACAAGGAGGAGGCGGAGCATAAGCGGCAGAAGGAAATGTTCCGCGCCCAGATGGACATTGCCAGGGAAGAGAAGCTGCCATTTATGATCCACAGCCGTGATGCAGCAGAGGACACCCTGGAGATTGTAAAGGAATATATGAAAAAGGATATGTCCGGCGGGATCATCCACTGCTTTTCCTACAGCAAGGAGATCGCGGCAGAATATCTGAAAATGGGGCTTTATCTGGGAATCGGGGGTGTGCTCACCTTCAAAAATGCGAAGAAGCTGAAGGAAGTGGCTGCCATGGCACCTTTGTCCCAGATCGTTCTGGAAACAGACTGCCCTTATATGGCACCGGAGCCCAACCGGGGCAAGAGAAATTCTTCCCTGAATCTGCCTTATGTTGCAGAAGCGCTGGCGCAGATCAAGGGAATCACTGCGGAGGAAGTGATCGCGGTGACAGAAGAGAATGCGAAGAAGCTGTTGTTTAAATAGCTGGAAAAATAGTGTGATGAGTAAAAGCAGCCTTCCGCGTGGCGTAAGATTCATGGAGATTCTAAAGCCTGTGCCGTAAGGCAGGTGCCGTGGATGGCGTGAATTATAAGAAACAAGGAGACAGATCGTGCAAAGTCAGCTGGTATTTCAGGAAAAAAAGGAGCGGGAGCGCCTGCGGATACAGAATAAGCTGCTGTCACAGGCGGAGAAACCTGCACTGGAGCATTTTTTTAATGGAAAATCAGAGCTTTCCGTTCTGGACATTGGCTGTAATGATGGAAACAGAACCTTTCAGCGTTTTTCCGACCAAAGGGTTTCCAGGGTAATTGGCCTGGAATACAATCAGGAGCTGGTGGAAAAAGCCCACAGACAGTATGGGGATTCCAAATTCTATTTTTATCAGATGGATGTGGAGAGCCAGTCCTTTTCCGAAGATCTGCAGAAACTGGCGGATGCTTCCGGGGGCAGGGAATTTGATCTGATCTGTCTTTCTTTTGTATTAATGCATTTGCTGGATGGAGAGAAGCTGCTTAGCACATTGGCACATTTTCTGAAAAAAGACGGAGTGATCTTCATTACGGAAAGCAATGACTGTGCTTCCACACTTGTTCCAGATGAGAAGAACCTTCTGGAACAGTTTCTGGATATTTTGAACCAGGATAAATATGCAGGGCGAAGAGATACTGGCGCCAGGGTTTCTGGCTGGCTGGCGGATTGTGGATATGATCATATTCACGTCTGGTGCCAGGGGATTTCTGCCGGAAAGGAAGAGCTGGAACGGAAAAAACATATTTTTCAGACCTTTTTTTCTTATCTTCCAGAGGATGTGGAAATTCTGCTTGCAGAAGAACCGGATAACAGAGCTTATCAGGAGTGGCAGAAGTGGCTCGTAGAGAATTACGAAGGGCTTCGGCAGCAGATTCTCAGCAAGGATTCGGAAATTACCATGGGAATGCAGATTTTGTCCTGCGAAAAGGTGAGTTTATGACACAAGAGATACAGAAGATAAAGACTTCTGGCGGAGAATTTTATCTGCGTCCATTGGAAAAAGAAGATATAGAGGAAACCTTGCAGCTTATGGATCGGTGTGTGGGGGAAAATCTGTACCAGAAGGCTGAGCTTGAACAGACCATCGGGCGCCAGGACAGGGCGTTTCTTTTGCTGAAAACGGCAGAGGGAGAGCTGGCTGGCTATATTTATTATTATCTTACGACGGTGGATCAGATTGCAGAGGATGCCAGGCTTGGGGCGCAGAAGATCAGACTGGTTTGCGGGCAGGGGGAGTCTCAGTCTGTAGGAAAGTTTCAGTCCGTAGGGATAAAAGAAGCGTTTCGCAGGCAGGGGCTGGCGGTTCTGCTGATGGAGCATGCGCTGGCGCAGTTTGCGGGGAAGGGCATAGAGAATGTGTTTATCATCTGCTGGAATGCAGGAGGTAAAGTTCCCCTGGAAAAAGCCCTTCAGAAGTGCCAGTTCGTTCATCTTTCTTCTGCGAAGCGGATCTGGTATGACAAGAAAGACCTTTTTTGCCCATATTGCAAGGGGCGCTGCAAGTGTGATGCAGAGGTTTATTTTAAGAGAATCCGTACAGGGAATCCAACAGAAACCTAAGCTTTACAGGTGATAATTGGCAACGGCGCGGAACCGTTTCGGGTAACGATTCAGAAAGCAGTATTTCCCGAAGCGTGTAACTGAGAAGGTGCTGAACAGTTACCGTTTTGAAAATAATAAGAAACTTCAGGAAAGGAACTACAAATGAAAATTAAACTTCTTCCCAAATTTATTCTTTCGCTTGGTGTGATCGGCGTGATCCTGACCATTGCCATTTCCCTTTTCAGCTACAGCAGTTCCAGATCCTATCTGGAGGATCTGTATGCACAGCGAGTCATGACCAACAGCAACAGCATTGCGGATATGCTTTCTGTGCAGGATGTGGAGAAGATCCTGGCGGAAGGCGGAAATCAGACAGAAGAGTACTCGGAAATGGTCGCACTGTTTAACAAGCTGAAAAAAGATGGGGATGTTACCTATTTGTCTCTGGTTGTGCCAGATGAGGACAGCGTTCATTTCTACATAGATGCCATGGTGGAGGAGATGGGAGATGATCCGGCGAACCAGATTCCTTACGGAAGTGACATTTTGTACACGGATGCGGCCAACCCGGATGATCCGGCTGATATGGAGAAATACATTACCATATGGAACCAGTATCAGCAGAACAAAGGCGTGGACCGTCCGCTTGTGACGGACAACAGCTACGGCTATAACTATACCGGGATTTCCGTGATCCTGGACGAGAATGGAAAGGCAATCGCAGAGATTCAGTATATTCTGGATATGAAGGATGTTCGAAATTACCTGAATTCCTTTCTCATCAATATGCTGCTGATCTCTTTTTGCATTATTGCTGTGACCATGGCTGCGTATGTTGTCTTTGTACGGAAGACTATCACCACACCGATCAGCAAGCTGGCTGATTTTACCCAGGAGATCACCAAAAGCGGAAAGTTTGAAGACCAGAGGATCACTATGAAAACCGGGGATGAGATCGAGGCACTCAGTGATTCTTTCAACTTTATGATGGAAGAACTGGAGAACTATATTGCCAATCTGTCCAAGGTGACAGCTGAGAAGGAGAGGATCGGGACGGAGCTGGACATTGCCAGAAACATTCAGGCGTCCATGCTGCCCTGTATTTTCCCGGCGTTCCCGGACCGGAAGGAATTTGATATCTATGCGACCATGACTCCTGCCAAGGAAGTGGGCGGTGATTTTTACGATTTCTTTATGGTGGATGAAACCCATCTGGCCATTGTGATGGCGGACGTTTCCGGAAAGGGTGTTCCGGCGGCGCTGTTTATGGTCATTGGAAAAACGCTGATCAAGGACCACACCACACCTGGAAGAGATTTAGGCGAGGTTTTTTCCACTGTAAATAATCTTCTTTGCGAGGCGAACAGTGAGGGCTTGTTTATCACTGCTTTTGAAGGGGTGCTGGATCTTGTGACAGGAGAATTCTGCTTCGTAAATGCCGGTCATGAAATGCCGTTTATCTGTAAGGCTGGCGGCAGCTTTGAAGCGTATAAGATCCGTCCGGGCTTTGTTCTTGCTGGATTCGAGGATATGGATTATAAGGCTGGCTGTATGACCCTGGATGTGGGAGATATGGTTTTCCAGTACACAGATGGTGTGACAGAGGCTACAAATGCAGAAAATCAGCTTTATGGAATGGAGCGTCTGGAGCAGGTCCTGAACCGGGCGAAGGACAAGGTGCCATCGGAAATTTTACCGGAAGTGAAGGCAGATATCGACGCTTTTGTTGGGGAAGCGCCGCAGTTTGATGATATTACCATGCTTTGCGTGGAATATAAGGCGAAGATGGAGAGAGCATAATGTGCATTGGTGGCTGTGATGTAAGTTGTCTGGTAAGATCCAAAAAGCGGATTCATGGCCATAAAGTGAACAATAATTGGTTCGTATAATTGTAAAAAATGCAAAAGAAAAAAGGCTGAGTTCTGGAAGTAAGATACTTTTCAGAATTACAGCCTTTTATTTTGATGTTGATGCTTGGGGGACGGTATATCCGTCTATTTAGCGGCCTGACAGAGCCAGAATTTATTTGGTACCGAAAATTCTGTCTCCGGCGTCGCCAAGACCTGGGCAGATATATGCGCGGTCGTTCAGCTCTCTGTCCAGATGACCTACATAGATCTGTACATCCGGATGTACTTCGTGAAGACGTTTCAGACCTTCCGGAGCAGCGATCACGAACATACACTTAATGCTCTTTCCGCCATGCTCTTTAATGAAGTTAACAGCAGCGATCGCAGATCCGCCAGTAGCCAGCATTGGATCAACCATAACGATGAGACGCTGGTCAATGGGATCCGGGAGCTTACAATAGTACTCATGAGGCTCATGGGTAACCGGATCACGGTAAAGACCGATGTGACCGATCTTAGCGGATGGAACCAGGGTAGTGATACCATTTACCATACCAAGACCTGCACGAAGTACAGGAACAACAGCAAGCTTCTTACCGGAAATCATAGGAGTCTTGCAAGTCTCAATCGGAGTCTCAACCTCAACATCCTCAAGAGGAAGATCACGAAGAGCCTCAAAACCCATAAGAACTGCGATCTCCTCAATAAGTTTACGGAATTCGTTTGTTCCGGTATCCTTATTACGAAGAATGGAAATCTTATGCTGGATCAGCGGGTGGTCCATAATAAATACATTGTCCATATCTGAAAAATTTGACATGATAAAAACCTCCGTAGTGTGATAAAAGTTGCCATTGCCCTATGCAATAACAAATCCCTAAGGGAATACTGTAAAAATGATACCGCACTTTCCATAGAAAGTCAATAATTGTAAAAACTTGTCGCATACTTTATACTATAACAAGATTGCCGCGCAGTTTACTGCGGCAATACGGGAAAAGGAGCTGCTGCTCACTATGTGCAGCGGTGACGAAATACGATACTGTTTACAGTATAAGCTACATTGGTACATCTCATACTAATGCAAGGGAAAAGGAGGAGCTTTATTTATGAAGTTCAGAGTTGAAGGCATTTATGATGCCAAAAAGCTGGGAATCCCGCAGATGCTGATCCTGGGACTCCAGCACATGTTTGCCATGTTTGGTGCAACCATTCTGGTGCCGATCCTGGTAAACAACTATTTTCACGGTGAAGGCTTATCCATTCAGGTAACCCTGTTCTGCGCTGGATTTGGAACACTTCTGTTTCACGTACTGACCAAGATGAAGGTACCTGCATTTCTTGGATCTTCATTTGCATTCCTTGGCGGTTTTGCCACAGTTGCAGAGCTGGATACCGGGATCTTTGCAAACATGTCTTATGGAGAGAAGCTTCCATACGCATGCGGCGGTGTGTTTGTAGCAGGACTTCTGTACCTGGTACTTGCCCTCATTGTAAAGGCCATCGGCGTAAAACGTGTTATGCGTTATCTGCCGCCAGTTGTAACCGGTCCCATTATTATCTGCATCGGTCTTAGCCTGGCGCCATCTGCCATCAGCAATGCTTCACAGAACTGGATCCTTGCTCTGGTAGCACTTGGAACTGTTATTTTCTTCAATATCTGGGGCGTTGGAATGTTCCGTATCATTCCGATCCTGATGGGTATTGTGGTTTCCTATGTAGTAGCCCTGATCATGAATGCCCTTGGCATGACAAACGCAGACGGAAGCGCGATCCTCAGCTTTGCTGGTGTAGCAAGCGCACCAATCGTGGGAGTTCCGAAATTCTTCCTCTGCAAATTTAATATCACAGCAATCCTTGCAATGGCACCTATCGCCATCGCTTCCATGATGGAGCATATCGGTGATATTTCCGCCATTTCTGCAACAGTTGACCGTAACTTTATCGAGGATCCGGGACTTCACCGCACCCTTCTTGGTGATGGACTTGCAACCTCCCTGTCCGCACTGATCGGTGGACCTGCAAACACAACTTACGGTGAGAACACCAGTGTTCTTGCACTGAGCCGTGTTTATGATCCAAAGGTAATCCGTCTGGCTGCTATTTATGCTGTAATCCTCAGCTTCATTCCGAAGATGGCAGAGGTGATCAGCTCCCTTCCGTCTGCGATCATCGGCGGTATCAGCTTCATCCTTTACGGAATGATCTCCGCAGTTGGTGTCCGTAACGTGGTTGAGAACAAAGTAGACCTGACACGTTCCCGTAACCTGGTGATCACAGCAGTTATCCTGGTTTGCGGCCTTGGTATTTCCGATGGACTTACCTTTACCATCGCAGGCGCACACATCACTCTTACAGGACTTGCACTTGCTGCAATCGTAGGAATCCTTCTGAACGCCGTTCTTCCTGGAAATGATTATGTATTTGAGACAGCGAAGAAGAAAGAAGAGATGGAAGACGATTGATCCTGAATAGGATGATATCGTCGGCTGGCGTCACGATGCATGGCAAAAAAGTCATGTGAACAGGTGACCGGTTTACGAACAGATTGATCGTTTGTTGAAAAGACATCATAAAAAGAACCCGATTCAAAGTACTTAAATGCTAGATGTATTTATAAGTACAATGAATTGGGTCCTTTTTTTATAGCTATTATTTGAATTATTTTACTTCAAATGGAGAAGTTAATCCGCGCAGCGTGGCAAGTCTTAGAAACTTCCTCCCGTACCGCCGTGGTCGCTGTCGGAACCGCCTGAAGAACTGTCGTCCTTGGGTTTCTCGGTTCTGGTAACGGTATGATACAGGAAAATATCGTTTGATCTTGTCACATCCATACTTCCCTTACGTACATAATCCACTGCGCTGTCCTGAGGGCGCACACTCTTCAGCTGGGCTCTCATACCCATGGTGCAAAGGAACGCAAGCACAAGTCCAATACCCAGTGAAATAAAGATCCACTTGGGAGAAAAGGGCTCGGTATAAGGCTCCCCGTTAGCTGCCATCTCCAAGAGATCCCCGCACAGGTCTGTGTAGGTATCGAAGGCTCCGTAGAAGTCTTCATCCTTTAACAGCGGCTCCACATTATCCTTCAGATAAGCAAGCCCGTCATCGTTAAATGCAGTTCTTGCATATCCATGGGTGGTAATGTGCCATTTGCGGTCTCCGATGCTGACCATGAAAAGGATGCCGTCATAATCCTCGCCCAGTCCGTATCCGTTCTCATCGAAGTAATGGTCTGTAAAGAAGTTCATCTCATAGCCTTTTTTCGACTCTACTGTGGCAACTGCCACTTCACAACCGTATTCGTCGGTGAGGGTCTGCAATTTGTCCAGAAGCAGAGACTCTTCTTCGTCTGTGAGAAGATCCGCCTCATCCTGGACAAGGGAAAATTCGCCGGAAGCTGCAAAGTCCTGATAAGGGTCATATTCTTCCTCACTGTCGGATTCACCAAGACTGTTGGATGCGGCCTGTACAGTAAAAGCTCCTGTACCTGGCAAAGCGGTATTAAAAAGCGTATCTGCGCCTGGAATGGCTGTACCGAAAAGGCTTCCAACTCCCAGTGCTGCCGCCAGGATAATTCCTATAGATTGTTTTTTCATAGCATGCCCCTCCTTAAAAGTATGTGTGGACCAGCCATGCGATCACATAGGCTGCTACGGAAAAGCCTACAGTCAGTCCAAGGAACCATCTGGTGAAAATACCTTTGTCTACAGGCAGATTGCCCACAAATTTACCAGTCTGGCCGTTCATGCCGAACAGGTAGTGGTTACCCTTCCAGGTGGTGGAAAGAAGCCATACCGGGAAAAGGGCGTAGTGGGTTTTGCCGCCTTTTAGCTGAATGCGGGTGTCCTCTGGGGTAACGGTGTCATAGCCAATGACGGTGTCGCGGAAAGCGTCCTCAGCGGCTCTTTTTACACGCTGGTTGGCGCGCTCTGCACATTCCTCTGCTGACACGTTGTATTTGTCTGCTACATAGCCTGCCAGATACGGTGTGGCAAAGTCCACAGCTTCAGAGGTTACATAAGGCTCCAGAGATTCTGTTAAATCGTTGTCAATCTTGGAAGAGCCATCTACCGGGATCTGGTCGAAGCCAATGTTTCCAGCGCGGAAAACAGAATAGTGGCTGGTTTCCGTATAGTCGTAGTCGCTGTCGCTCCAGCAGCGGATCTTGGTAGCATGGTAGCGGATATCTGCGGAGGCATCTGTGTCAAAAAGCCAGAAGGGCACGTAGACACCTTTGATCTCGTCAATGTGGTTTTCCTTCTTGAAAACCTTCGGAAGAAGGATTTTGCCGTGAAGGTGTTTGGAAAGGCCTGCTTTGGCGGCCTTTTTGTCCAGCTTAAAGGGAATGATGAAGTCTGGACGGAGGGCTCCGGAAAACTTACCGGACATGACTACTGGATTTCCGCAGAAGGGGCAGTTGGATGCACCAGTGCTTTCATCTGCAACGATTTCGCCGCCGCAGGACTGGCATATGTAGACGGACATGCCGCTGGCTTCGTCTTCCTTCCAGGAATTGTCAGAGGCATTTTCCCAGCTAAAGTCATCGGTCTGTTGTTCGGCTGCGGCTTCGTTAAACTCCTTGACGGTTTCCATATCAAATTCGGTGTCGCAGTAAGGGCACTTCATCTTCTGAAGCTTACTGTTGAACTCAATGGCTCCGCCGCAGCAGGGGCATTTATATTCAAGTAAATCGGACATAGTTCATCTCCTCTCGGAATATGGGATATCTGCGCATGCAGGGTATCTAAATGAAAATCACTTATACTGCGCAAATTTAAACAATAGAGTGTAACTGTGAACTACATTCATAAAATATTACCTTCTGAATAGTTACAATAGAGTTTAAATTAAGCGCAGCATATATAGGGCATTACGATTTATTTACTGGATATCTCCTTCATTAAAAGAATCTCCGCAGTTCGGGCAGAATTTTGGCGGATTGGTTGGATCTGCCGGTTCCCATCCGCACTTGTCACAGCGGTAGCGGGGCTTCATTGCCGGCTTGGGAGAACCGCAGTTGGAGCAGAATTTACCTGTATTTACCGCACCGCAGGAACAGGTCCAGCTTCCGCCTGCCGTAGGAGCCTGAGGCTTTTTCGCACCGCATTCCGGGCAGAAATTGCCGGAAACCACAGCGCCGCAGGAGCATTTCCACTGGTCTGCGGAAGGAGCGGACTGCGTCGGGGAAGCCATCTGCGGCTGGGCTGGCTGCTGCGCCATCTGCTGTGCTGCCTGCTGCTGTCCCATAGCGTAAAGATTCTGTGCATTCAGTCCACCAGTCATATTTGCCATATTCATTCCCATAAAACCAGTCATAGCGCCGCCTGCATTGCCTGCTGCTGTTTTCATAGCGTCTGCCTGTGCTCCTGCAAGAGTAGCAGCTGCCATAGCAGGATTGCGGAGGATAGCCATACGCTGTGCCTCTTTGATCATCTTTGCATCTTCTTCTGGAAGCGTGATCGGGTTCATGGCAACAGAAACGATCACAAGACCACGAAGCTGGCTCCATTTCTGGGTAAGGGCCTGGTTCATGGCATCACAAAGCTCCATTGCATGAGCGGGAAGTGCACTTGGGCGGATTCCCTGCTGGGAGATAGTTGCAAATGCGGGCTGGAGGGCGGAGATGAACTCTGTTTTCAGCTGGCTCTCGATCTGCTCTTTGTCATACTGCTGCTCAAAGTTGCCGCACACATTGGAATAGAAGAGAAGCGGATCGGCAATCCGATAAGAATAAACACCGCTGCAGCGGACAGAAACGTCAATGTCCAGTCCGATATTCTGGTCTACCACACGGAATGGGATCGGATTCGGTGTGCCGAATTTGTTGTCTACCAGTTCCTTGGTGTTGAAATAGTAAACGCGCTGGTCTTTACCAGTGTCACCGCCGAAGGTGAAACGCTTTCCGATAGTTTGGAAAGTTTTCATAATGGCGTCGCCAAGGTTTCCGGAGAAAATACTTGGCTCAGTGGAAGCGTCGTAGGTGTACTGGCCAGGCTCTGCGCAGATGTCTACGATCTTGCCCTGCTCTACGATCATCATACACTGTCCGTCTGCAACGGCGATTCCGGAACCGCTGGTGATGATGTTATCGCTTCCTTTTGTATTGGAGGAACGCTTGGAGGTGCGCTTCTGGCCTTTCACGGCCAGAACGTCGTTGTCAATGGCATCGCAGTAGAAAAACTCTTTCCACTGGTCTGCAAGTGTACCGCCTGCGGCTCCCAGAGCTGCTTTAATAAGTCCCATAATAGTAACCCCTTTCTTTTAAATCGTCCAAAGGCTGTAGATGAAAAACTGAATTTTTTCATTGTACAGCAGTTGTCCGAGTGTTTTTTTTTCGTTTATGCACTTATATCTGAATTTTATCTGATTTTATCTGAAAAAACAAGCAACCTGTGAAAAAAGACAGGTTTTCGTGAAAATAAGACGTTATTTGCATGCACGAAAAAAATCCACAGCCTATTCATATAGTACTGTGGATTTTTGTCATTTGAAATACTAATTTTAGTCAATTTTTATTCTTCTGAATCGTCCTCGGAATAATCAGAGCCATCGGATCCGGAAGTGTCCGTTCCGGAGCTGTCGTTGGAAGTGCTGTCGGAACTGCTCTGGCTGGAAAGGTTCTGATAGTACCAGGAAGAAGTGATGGAATCATTATCTTCCACGTAATTTCCATTGGAATCCATCATATTTCCATCGGAGTCAAAGGCGACATCCATAAGATCTGTCTTCGTGGATGGCGTCACATTCATGGACATGATCTCGTCATACTTGGTTGTAAGATTCTCAAGGGAGAATTCATCTCCGATCGATTCGCGGACGCTGTGAACAGAGGCCAGTGCATCTGTATAGTCATCCAGCTTGTAAGGAGCATATTCCTTATTGTCATAGCTGTAATGCATTACCAGCGGCGTCAATGTGGCATCCTGGATCTCAACGGTGGTCTGGTCACCTTCTACAGTCTTCTGGATGGTAAAGGTTGCCATTCCGCCAAGAAGCTGCTTCAGTGTCTCCTGTCCGGTGACAAAGTTGCCAAGGGAGTAGTAGATCAGCATGTTGTGGCCGGAATCATCGGTAAGATAACCGTAAGGCTGAAGTACATTAGGGTTGGTGCCGATCACAACATCCACACCCTGTTCCATAAGGAAATTCGCCCATTCTTTCTCATATTCGGTAGGCATAGGCTCTTCGGTCTTGCCCCAGTTTGCACAGAAGATCACGCAATCAGCTGAAGACTTCGCCTGCTTGATGGCTGCAGCCACATCGGTGGTGTTGAAGGTGTCGATCATGGAACCTTTGGCAGAAGCGGCGGAAGTGGAACTGCTTCCTGCAGTGTCAGAGCTGGAAGAATCCTGGGTGTCCTCTTCGGAGGACTGGTCAGAACCTGTGTCCTGGCTGCCATATGCCGGGAAGGTATAGTCCAGGATGGCAATCTTGATTCCGTTTATCTCCACGATCTTCGGGGCGTCTGTGCCGGTCTGGTTCTCATGGATACCTGCCAGTGTTATCTCCGGATGGCTGGTTTTCCAATAATTCAGGGTTTCGGTGATCATGGAAGTACCGTTATCGTCAATGAGGGAAGTGGCGGATGTGACCACATTAAATCCTGCATTTACCAGGGCGTCCCCGATCTCAGTGGGGGTGGCATAAGGAGCGGTACCGCTGACTGCATTATGATCTGCAGTAAATGGTGTCTCCTGGTTCACGATGGAAATGTCAGCTGCCTGGATGTCAGCTTTCAGGTTGGTGTAAACGCTGTCGTAATTCCAGGTGCCACTGTCGGACTGTCCGGATGAAAGAAGGCTTGGCTGTATCAGGTTGTCGCCAACTGCAAGAACTGTGGCGGTGGTGACTTCCGGAGCGGAAACTGCCTCGGCTTCCTCCTTTTGTTTCTGGGCATCGGCTACTTTCTTGGCCTGGGCAGCAGGCTGCCGGATCATGGTGTAGTCCATCTGGTTAAAAATCAGGCACAGGACAATGAGAACTGCCACAGATACCAGAAAGCTGGTTCTGGAATTCAGCCGTTCTTTATAATTTAATGGAAGATTATCTCGTTTTTTCATGGTTTTATTCCTTTGTTATGAATGTAGGAAAGCTATGTTTGCTAATTTGCATTTATTATAGCAAATTATTGTGACCAAAGAAAGAAGTTATTACATAAATCTTTAAAAAATTGTTACGGGAAGTTGCTGATCAATGGCAGTGTTCCGTGAGGCGTGCTGCTGTGAAGGTGGTGAACAGTAACTACGGTTATTCAAGGGTCTCGTTGATGTACTTTCGCAGCACTGGAAACTGTACCGGCCCAATGGACAGAATCTGCTGGTGAAAGGCTTTCAGGTCAAAATTTTCCCCAAGGAGAGCCTGCTGTTCTTCTTTCAGATCCAGGAAATTTAAGTATCCAACATAGTATTTCAGATAATTAGCCGGGGTTTCTGCGATGTAGCGGTAGATTTCTGCGGTAACATGGGCGTCACGGATCCCGAAAAGGTTCAGGAACCTGGCGGCCTGGGCGGGTGTCCAGCCGCGGTAGTGGATTCCCACGTCTAAAAGGGAGTAGATGCACAGGTTGACACTGCGGTTCAGCCAGGACAGGCGGGTGTAGGCGGAGGCTTCCTCTGGGGACAGGTAGCTGGCTGCGTAACTGTAGGCATAACTTTCCACATAGGTCGCCCAGCCTTCCACATAGCCGCTGTAGTCGATCAGATACCGGATATGAGAAGGATTTTGCCGCCCGAAATAAATCGTCTGGTAAAGGTGGCCGGGAAAACCTTCGTGGGCCAGTGTGGTAAAAAGCTCCAGATTAGAGATCTGCCGTCCGTGATTGATGTAGATCACATTTGGTGTGCCAGTGTCCATAGGCGGTGTCAGGTAAAATGCCGGGCTTAGAAATTCTTCCATAGATTTATGTACAGAACGGATCTCAAAGTCCACAGAAGATATGGGGGGGAAATCCTGGAAAATAGAGGTCTCCAATGTGGTGACGATCAGCTCCGGTTCCATATCTGGCAGATCTGCTTTGGCTTCCAGAAGGGAAAGGAGTTCCGGGTATTTTTCCAAAAGAAGGGATAGCTCCTGGGAATCTGCGGAAAGCTGCTGGGTAAGGCGTTTCTCCAGCTTTTCCACAGGCAGGTAGATTCCAACCTGACTTTGGAGCAGGTATTGGTAATATTCTTTTCCACCAGAGAAATTCGCCAGTCCTCCTGTATTTTTGCCGGTGCCGCGAAGCTGTTCCAGTCCTTCGATCAGCTTTTGATAGGCTGGGAGAACTTTTTCCTGAAGGATCTGTTTGTGGGTTCGGATCAACTGTTCCTGGTCCTGGCTGGAGAGCTTGCCGTAGGTTTCCAGCTTCTGGGAAAAAATTTCCAGCATGTAGTTGGAATCCGGGTTCTGGATAAAGGCGCGGCACTGTTCCTGGATGCGGTCAAGGGTTTCGTCGCACATGAAAAATCCGGCGTCTGATTTTGCCTGTTCGAATGCAAAAATACTTTGGAAGTAGTCGTCGGTGCTGCACAGAAGGTTCAGGTAATCGGTGATGTCCTGATTTTCATAAAAGGCGTATTCTGCCAGAAGGACAGGCAGCTGGGCCTGGATGCCAAGGCTTGGGCTAAGAGGTTCTTCCAGAAGATACCGGTCTCCAAGGGTGGCTTCTGTATGGTAGTAGAGGAGCAGCAGGTCCAGGGTGAGGCGGTTGGTTGTAGAGAGCTTGGAGGTGGAAAAGGTTTTTAGCTTTTTTTCATATTGCTGGCAGAGAGCGGTTGCTTTTTCGTTGTCCAGGGGGATGGTGCCAAGGGCGGCGCGGGGGCGGGAGATGCCCTGCTTTTCCGGGTAAGCCAGGGAATAGTGGAGGTTCAGGGCGTTGCTGGAAACTTCTTTTTCAAATATGGATTCTGCGAATTTTTCGAAGCGGGCGTTTTCGGAAAAGATGTGGCTGGAAAGCCAGGTGAAGGAGAGAAACAGGAGCAGAAAAATGGCTAGAAAAATAGCCGGAAGCTTTCTGTTTTTATGGAATGGAAATGAGGACTTAAAAAAGTCGTTTTGTGAGAAAAATGTATAAAATTTATTCCTGCTATTTGAAAGGGCCTTCTTGGTTTTGGCATGTTCATGGCAATTAAAATCTGTGGATTTGGGAGTATCTGGCATAATATGCCCTCCGAAGCTGGGGGATTTCTACTATATTATTGAGAATTTCGGTAGAGTATGCGAGATATTTGGTTCCATGGTGCCGGGAGTGTGAGGACTTTGTGTACAGGACTGGCGGTCTGACGAAAATGAAGTGTGATGGAATGTTGAAGTTGTGGAATTTCACGGAAAACTGGTTTTTGCGGTAGTTGGAAGGAAAATTGACGGTGGCAGGTTGTTGTGATATTATACGTAACTGTTACATAGACTTAATAAAAATGTAACAATTGAAGGCGAGGGAGTATATCGCGAAAGAGTGAAACGAGTTACTGTTCAGGAGGTGGACAGTAATGTGAGAGCATTCCGGAAAACGGTAATGGAAAGAAAATTTCCGAATCTGGAAATGAAGGGTCATTTTATATAAATCGAGAGGTGTATGAATGTTAAAAAATAAAATGAAAAAACTGGCTTGCGGGATGACAATGTGCATTACGGTCTGTTCCCAGGTGATTTTTCCACAGACTGCGTTCGCAGCGACTGAGGCCGCTGTGGAAAAAGCGGGAGAGGCGTTTGTGGCTGAGTTGACAGAGGACGATACCGCAGAAGATACCGAAGAGGTGCTCTCAGAGGAAGAGCTTCGCCAGCAGATCGTGGATTTTGCCCTGCAGTTTGAGGGAAATCCTTATGTTTATGGCGGGACAAGCCTGACAAATGGGGCGGACTGCTCGGGATTTGTGATGTCTGTGTTTGCACAGTTTGGATATTCTCTGCCAAGGGTGGCGGCGGACCAGTATTATCAGTCTGCGAAAAAGAGTGTGGCTGACTTAGAGCCGGGAGATCTGTTTTTTTACGGAAGCGGGATCAGCCATGTAGCGCTGTATATCGGAAATGGACAGATCATCCATGCCAGCACATCTGCATCAGGAATCAAGATTTCCAATTATGATTACGAGGCTCCTGTGGGAGTGGGAACTTATATTGAGGCGGATGGCTTTGCCAGTGAATAAGGATGAGAGACTGGAAGTTTTTTATATGTTCCAGTACTTACGGCCGGGGAACATTCCCCGGTCTTTTTTATATTTGCGTGAGCAGCGAGCCAAACTTGCAGAGCTTGTTTTGTCTCGTTTAGAGGAAATCTATGGGAGCTCTTATTTTATGAATCTACACGCTGGCGAAAAACACAGGGGAATGGTGAGAGAACGAATTTGATTTGTGTGTATTTTGTAAGGTATTGTAAATACGATATTTTTCAAGGGGAAATGTCGAAAAATGTTGAAATTGGCAGATTGCACAAAGACTTTTTGAAAATGTGGATAGGTGAATTAGTCCAGCAAAAGTTTTCCACTTTTCCAAATATGGAAAAACGTTGAAGAATCAAGTTATGCACAAAGTTATCCACATTATCCACATGGAAAAGCATGTGGATGAGTTGATTTACATAATGGGAATCGAAACAAATGTTTTGGTTATTGTTATGAAAATGTAAAATTCGACAGAAATCGGAAAAAAGGTATTGACTTTTACAAAATCAAAATATTATAGAATATTCGCGGAGAAAATAACAATTTAGGAGATAAAAGCTGAATTATCTGACGATAATGAAGACTAAAATAATCATAGCTCCACTTGATTTGATAAGAAAAAACGCCCAATGGGGTGATCCCATTGGGACGTTTCATTACTGAGCAAAACAAAAATGTATTCAAGTGTAACCATTAGTAACCACAAAAAATGGAACAGTTTGGGGTTAAAAACGTGAGATTACAATTTATAGCCGAAAGGTTTAAAATTCCCGAGAGCCTTGATTTTACTGGCTTTCAGGGCACAAAAAAACACCGTCCCCGCGGCAATCGCTTTGTCCGCAAAAACAGTGCTTTCAGTGCGCCTTCAGGGGTTCGAACCCTGGACACCCTGATTAAGAGTCAGGTGCTCTACCAACTGAGCTAAAGGCGCTTTTCTTATTTCGTTGATTTGTTATTTCCTCAACGCAAGATGTATTATATATCAGGTGCGTACCAAAAGTCAATAGGAATTTTATAATTTTTTTAAATTTTTTCGAAAACTTTTACGATTATGCAGGAAACATAGGAAAATAGCGGACTTTACGAGGCTTGGAGCTTGGGAAAACCTGCGATTTTTTAGGGAAAAAGGATCTTTTAGGATTTTTCTTTGTCCTTTTTATCTTTTGGAAACATGCCATCCAAGAGCTTTGAGAGTTCGTCTGCGTGCTTTTTCACGCCAGAGAAATGATTGTTCATATTCTTATGTTCGTAGCCGAACTGGGCAGCATATTTCTGTAAAGGGCTGGTTCGCTTCATATAAAAAAACTCCTGTCGGATATTTCTTCCTTATAATATGATGAAAAATATAATAAGGTGCAATATCTGACAGGAGAAAGATTGTATAACTAAATGGAAGTCCCACCCTGTGGAAGGGGCGCGTAAGGATATCGAAACCGACTCCGGTAATGAAGCATTTACCGGCTGATGATCATCTTACAGATCGGATTCCCCATAGAAGAAAATTTTTCCTCATACTCGGTCATCACATTTCCAGCCATCATTTCTTCATCGTGATGTAGGTCAAAGGTATGTGCCTCCAGCTTCCATCCGGCTTCCGGAACTTCTTCCAGGGAAAAGTCGAAGAGGCCGCGGTTGTCGGTCTTGAATTCGATGGTGCCGTCCTCTTTCAGAATCTTGTCATAGCGGGCAAGGAATTCCCGGGAAGTAAGTCGGCGGGAAGCGTGGCGTGCCTTCGGCCATGGATCGGAAAAGTTCAGGTAGATTCTGTCAACCTCCCCTTTCTCAAAAACCTCCGGAAGCAGGCGGGCGTCCATACGCATGAATTTCAGGTTGGAAAGCTCCTGGCCGTCTTCTGCCAGAGCCTCTTTTTTCTGGATGGCGCGAAGGAGCACGCTGTCATACATTTCGATTCCGATATAATTGATCTCCGGGTGAAGTCTCGCCATATCCATAAGAAAGCGGCCTTTTCCCATGCCTACCTCCAGCTGGATAGGCTGAACCTGTGGGAAAACCTTGTCCCAGTGGCCTTTATTCTCCTGGGGATTCTGGATCACGTAGATACTTTCTTCGATTGCGTCTTTTGCGCCTGGTATATTTCTAAGTCGCATAAATTCCTCCTGTGAATGATTTTATAATGGGTGAAAGCTGCTGCTTATTTTCCACGAAAGCTCTGCTGAGTGAGCGGCAATAGGGGAAAATAGGCATACAGCTAAAATGGCTGTTGGGATCAGCTGATCATATCTATTTATAACAAAACTACTATACATGATTTCCAACTTTTCCGCAATAATATTGATAGCATGATTTTCTCCAGTGGAGGCGCTAGTGTTACTGTTCGCAGGCAGTATTTCGCAAAGCATGTTGCTGTGAACATGAACATGCCCTGCAAAAAGAATATTTTGAACGAATTTGACGGAATGTGAATCCGTGAATAAGAAAAAACAGATGAGAAGATATGCGAAAACAATATATAAATATGCACTTTCTTCCTATTATAAATAATACATGTACCTATTATAAATTTTCGATATAACAGAACTGGTCGAGATTGTTAATTTTTAGTCATATTATCTGGAATTGTATTGAATTTTTGTGAAAATTTTAGGCAAACTTTGACTGGCTTTTTCCACGAAATGGGTGTAAGATACTTAAAAATTGAAAAGGAGGGGAAAAATGGAACAGATAATCGGTAAGTTATCCGAGATAGAGACCACTGCAGAGACCATTATGAAAGACGCCCTGCAGAAGAAGAAAGCTCTTTCAGCTGAGATGGAAAGGCAGTCCAAGGAATTCGACACCCAGCTGGAGAAACAGACCGAAGAGCAGATTAAGGAAATTCGCCGGAATCTTGAAGGTGAGAAGGATAAGCGCCTGTCTTCCCTGCGTGAGGACACCCAGAAATCCTTAAGTCAGCTCGACGCTTACTACGAGAAGAATCACGAACGCCTTTCCAGAGAAATTTTTGAAAAGATCATTCAGGAGGAAGTGATGTAATGGGAAGCGTTCTTTCCTACAGCGGAATTTCCACGAAAATACGCGCTATGAGCAGTCATCTGGTGACAGATGAACAGCTTCAGGAAATCGTCCACTTTTCGGACGTTCCACAGGTAGCCGCTTATTTGAAGAAAACGCCGGAATATGCGAAAGCCTGGTCTGACCTTGATGAGAATAACCTTCACCGAGGCGAGATCGAGAAGCTTCTGAAGAAATCCATTTTCGGAAATTTCTCCCGCATTTACAATTTTGCAAACAAGGAACAGCGCAAATTCCTGGCACTTTATTCCAAGCGCTACGAAATCCGTGTTCTGAAAGAGATCTTAACCAATCTCTTCGATCACAGAAGTACCGATCCTGTGGATATGAGTCCTTACCGCGACTTTTTCCTGCACCATTCCAAGCTGGATATTGACAGAGTGGCAGGTTCCGGAAATATGGATGAGTTCATGACAGCCCTGAAGGGCAATGAATTCTACGCTCCGCTTCAGAGTGTATATGAGAACGGCAATGGACTTTTATTTGACTACGGAATGGCTCTTGATCTTTATTATTTCAATCAGATCTGGAGTGTCCGCAAAAAGTTATTCAAGGGAAATGATCTGGACGAGATCACCAAGGCTTACGGCGAGAAGTTTGATATGGTAAACCTGCAGTTCATCCTGCGTTCCAAACGCTATTACAAGATGGAGCCTGCAGCCATCTACGCACAGCTGATTCCCGTGAATTATAAACTAAAGAAAGAAGAAATCACAGCCATGGTAGAAGCTACCAGCAATGAAGAGGGTGAGCAGATTTTCAACCGTACTTGGTATGGCCGGAAATATCAGCAGCTGAACCTGGTTTCCATGGAGGAGCTCTATAACAACCTGCTCCGTACCGTCCTGGAGAAAGAGGCACGCAAGGATCCTTATTCCGTAGCTGTTTTGTATTCTTATCTTTATCACAAAGAACATGAGGTAAACCGTCTGACCATCGCACTGGAGTGTGTTCGTTACCAGGTTGATCCGGACGAGGCAATGCGTTATGTTCACAACAATTAGTAACCCGGAGGTAGCAATGTGATTGAGAAAATGAAATTTGTCAGCATTACCGGGCCAAGGGAGGATATCGACCGAGTTGTAAATAATTATCTCAGCCGGTATGAAATCCATCTGGAGAATGCTCTTACAGAGCTCACAGATGTGAAAAATCTCTCTCCTTACATTGAGGTCAATCCTTACAAAGAAGCTCTCAGCACTGTGGGCAGCTTTTTTGAAGAGGTTGAGAACCCGGAGCAGGCTTCTGCGAAGAAGCTTCCAATCGAAAAAGCTCTCTCTTGCGTACAGCAGATCAAAGAGGAAGCGGATGTCCTGAATAAGACCCGCCAGGAACTGGAAGAGAAACGTGATTCCCTGTCAGAATCACTTCGAATCATCTATCCTTTTAGAAATGTAGACTTTGATGTGCAGTCTATCCTGAAAATGCGTTATATCCATTATCGTTTTGGACGGATCGAGAAAGAGTATTTCGAGAAATTTAAAACTTACATTTATGACAATCTGGACACGATTTTCATTAAATGTGATGAAGACGAACGTTATATCTGGGGAATTTATTTTGTTCCCGTTCATGAAGCACAGCGGATCCATGCCGTATATTCTGCTATGCACTTTGAAAAAATTTATGTACCGGATCAGTACGATGGAACTGCCAAGGCTGCTTTCACAGCACTTGAAGCAGAGTATAAGAAGACCATTGCTGACCTGGATGCAAACAAAGCGGCAAGAAAAGCTTTCTTTAAGAAATATGCATCTGACATTGCTTCCTGCAAGCTGACACTTTCCCAGTTTTCACGGAACTTTGATATCCGTAAGCTGGCAGCCTGCACACATGGAGACAATAAAGAAGAGGCAGCAGCTGATTATAAGCCGAAGGAACCTTTCTATATCCTTTGCGGCTGGATGACAGAGAAGGATGCCAAGGCATTCCAGAATGATATTTCCGGAGATACCCATATCTTCTGTCTGATCGATGAGAATGAGCAGGAGGATGCCCACAAGACACCGCCTACCAAGCTGAAGAACCCCAAGCTTTTCAAGCCATTCGAAATGTACACCAAAATGTATGGCCTTCCGGCTTACGGAGAGATGGACCCCACCTGGTTTATCGCCCTTACTTATTCCTTTATTTTCGGCGCCATGTTCGGAGATGCAGGACAGGGACTGGTTTTACTTATTGGCGGATTCCTTCTTTACAAGTTCAAACATATTGATCTTGCCGGAATCATCAGCTGTGCCGGAATCTTTTCCACATTCTTTGGTTTCATGTTCGGCAGCTTCTTCGGATTCGAGGATATTATAGAACCTATCTGGCTGCGTCCTATGGATGCCATGATGGATGTACCTTTTATTGGAAAACTGAACACCGTATTTATTATTGCCATTGGCTTTGGTATGGGAATCATTCTTCTGTGTATGATTTTTAATATTATGAATTCCCTGAAAGCAAAGGATACGGAAAAGACATGGTTTGATACAAACTCAGTTGCCGGTCTTGTATTCTATGGCTCTGCAGTTGTTGTTCTTGCTCTGTTTATGACAGGTCATAAACTTCCGGGCGGCATCGTTCTTTGCATTATGTTTATCCTTCCGCTGCTTGTAATGTTCTTAAAAGAGCCTCTTACAAACCTTGTGGAAAAGAAGCCGGCAGCTTTTGACGGTGGTGTAGGAATGTTTATTGTCCAGGGATTCTTCGAGATGTTCGAGGTTCTTCTGAGCTACTTCTCCAACACACTTTCCTTTGTGCGTATCGGAGCTTATGCAGTCAGCCATGCAGCTATGATGCAGGTTGTGCTGATGCTGGCAGGTGCAGAGAATGGAAACCCGAACTGGGTAGCAATCGTTCTTGGAAATATTTTCGTATGTGCTCTTGAGGGACTGATCGTTGGTATTCAGGTACTGAGACTTGAGTATTACGAGATGTTCAGCCGTTTCTACAAGGGAAGCGGAAGAAAATTCGAGCCTTTCCGTTCTGACGCGGAGGCGAAATAAGCTGCCGTTGGTAGTGAAATATTTATCAGATGTCTCTGTGAAATGCAGTGACATTACAAATGTTAAAACACGAGGAGGTCAATTATCATGACAGTTATGACACAGATTATTTTAGCAGTAGCGCTTGTATTAAGCATTATCGTTCCATTTGGTTATTATTTCATCGGCGAGAAGAGCCGTGGTCGTTACAAAACAACAATCGCAACAAACGCATTTTTCTTCTTTGGTACTATGTTAGTAGCAGCAATGGTTATGTTTGCAGGAAGCTCTTCTGTACAGGCTGCAACAGGCGCTGATGCAGGTATTGCAACAGGTCTTGGATATATCGCAGCAGCTCTTGTTACAGGTCTTTCCTGTATTGGTGGTGGTATTGCCGTAGCCAGTGCGGCAAGTGCAGCTCTTGGTGCAATCAGCGAGGATCAGAGCATTCTTGGTAAATCCCTTATCTTCGTAGGTCTTGCCGAAGGTGTTGCTCTTTACGGTCTGATCATTTCCTTCATGATCATCGGTAAATTATAATTATGAAAATGTTTTTGATCAGTGACAACATCGATACCTGTACAGGGATGAGACTGGCAGGTGTGGAAGGCGTGGTAGTCCATGAGCGTGACGAACTGAAGGACGCTCTGGAAAAAGCAATCGCCAACAAAGAAATCGGGATCCTTCTCCTGACCGAGAAATTCGGCCGGGAGTTTCCCCAGATCGTGGACGATGTAAAGCTGAACCATAAAACGCCTTTGATCATCGAAATCCCTGACAGGCATGGTACAGGTCGTGGACCTGATTTTATCACTTCATATGTGAACGAAGCCATTGGCTTAAAGTTATAGGCAGGAGAAGACCAAGCATGACAATTGAAGAAAAACTGCAGCATTTCTATGACACTTCCGTTGCGGAAGCCCAGACAGAGGCTGAGAATACACTGGAAGCCCATAAGAAGAGTCTGGAAGAAATGCTTGAAAAGCATAAAGAATCAAGAAAAATGGATGCCGAGGCACAGATCAAGGCAGAGACAGAAAATGCTACCCGCGAGGTAAATAAGGCACTTTCTGCCGAGCAGCTGACTTTAAGACGTGACTGGACAGCCAAACAGAATGAGCTTAGAAATGAGCTTTTTGTAGAGGTTAAGAATCATCTGGAGGACTTTATGGAGAGCCCTGAATATCAGGATTATCTTTGTACAAGAATCCAGAAGGCAAGAGAATTTGCGGGAAATGATGAAATCTTCATCTATCTTTCCCCGGAAGATACAGCATTACAGCGTTCTATCGTTGCAAAGACAGGATTTACAGTTGAGATTTCCAATGAGCCGTTTATGGGCGGCATCAAAGCAACAATCCCGGCGAAAAATATCCTGATCGACAATTCTTTCATGAGCGCCTATGAGAAGCTGAAAAAAGAATTCAAATTTGACGGAGGGCTGAGCCATGAATAAAACAGGTATTATCTACGGCGTTAACGGTCCTGTTATTTATCTGAAAGGCGACCCGGGATTTAAGATTTCCGAGATGGTTTATGTTGGACCTGAGAAGCTGGTCGGTGAGGTCATTGGTCTGAAAAAGGGCATGACCACCGTACAGGTTTTCGAGGAGACAACAGGACTGAAGCCAGGAGATACAGTAATAGGAACAGGCGATGCCATTTCCGTTCTTCTGGGACCTGGAATCATTCACAATATTTTCGATGGTATTCAGCGTCCTCTGGAGGAGATTGCAAAATCCTCCGGTAAATATATTTCCCGTGGTGTCAGTGTTGATTCCCTTGACACTTCCAAGAAATGGGATGTTCACGTAACCGTAAAGGTTGGAGATATGGTAAGCGCAGGTACTATCATTGCTGAGACTCAGGAGACCGCTTCCATTCTTCATAAATCCATGGTTCCGCCAACAATCGGAGATGCTGAGGTTATCAAGGTCGTTCCGGACGGAGCTTATACAATCCTTGATCCTATCGTAACCGTTCGTCTTTCTGACGGCAGCGAGCGTGACATTGCTCTTGCCCAGAAATGGCCTATCCGTGTGCCAAGACCTACTTACAAACGTTTCCCTGCAAGTGTACCGCTGGTAACCGGACAGCGTATCCTGGATACCCTTTTCCCAATTGCAAAAGGTGGTACAGCAGCGATCCCTGGTGGTTTCGGTACTGGAAAAACCATGACACAGCACCAGATCGCAAAGTGGTCTGACGCAGATATCATCATCTACATTGGATGTGGTGAGCGTGGAAACGAGATGACACAGGTCCTTGAGGACTTCAGTAAACTGATCGACCCGAAATCAGGCAACCTGATGATGGATCGTACTACTCTGATCGCCAACACTTCCAACATGCCTGTTGCAGCCCGTGAGGCTTCTATTTATACAGGTGTTACACTTGCTGAATATTACCGTGACATGGGTTATGATGTTGCCATCATGGCAGACTCCACTTCCCGTTGGGCTGAGGCTCTTCGTGAGTTATCCGGACGTCTGGAGGAAATGCCTGCTGAGGAAGGTTTCCCGGCATACCTGGCTTCTAAGCTTTCCGCTTTCTATGAGAGAGCTGGTATGATGCAGAACTTAAATGGAACCGAAGGTTCCGTATCTATTATCGGTGCGGTTTCCCCACAGGGTGGTGACTTCTCCGAGCCTGTTACACAGAACACCAAGCGTTTCGTCCGCTGCTTCTGGGGACTGGATAAATCTCTGGCTTATGCCCGTCATTTCCCGGCTATCCACTGGCTGACAAGCTACAGTGAGTACCTGGAGGACTTAAGCCCATGGTACAGAGACAATGTTTCCAGCAAATTTGTAAGCGACCGTAACCAGCTGATGGCGATCCTGAACCAGGAGAGTTCCCTGATGGAGATCGTAAAGCTGATCGGTAGTGATGTTCTTCCGGATGATCAGAAGCTGACTCTGGAGATCGCAAGGGTGATCCGTCTTGGATTCCTTCAGCAGAATGCGTTCCATGCTGAGGATACCTGTGTACCGATGAGCAAGCAGTTCAATATGATGGAGATCATCCTTTATCTGTACGAGAAGTGCCGTTCCCTTGTAAATCAGGGCATGCCGGTTTCCGTACTGAAGGAGGACAACATTTTTGAGCGTGTTATTGCCATCAAATATGATGTTCCGAACAACAAACCTGAGATGTTTGACCAGTATAAGGCTGACATCGACAGATTCTACGATAACGTATTAGAGAGAAACGGCTGATAGGGAGGTAAGTTTTTTATGGCAATCGAATATTTAGGCCTGAGTGAAATAAACGGCCCTCTTGTAGTTCTGGAAGGCGTTAAGAACGCTTCCTACGAGGAGATCGTCTCCTTCCGTATGGATGACGGTACCGAAAAACTTGGCCGTATCATTGAAATATACGAAGATAAAGCAGTTATCCAGGTTTTCGAGGGGACTGATAATATGTCCCTTGGAAACACACATACACGTCTTAGCGGTCACCCAATGGAGATCGGACTTTCCCCGGAGATCCTGGGACGTACCTTTAACGGTATTGGACAGCCGATCGATGGTCTTGGCGAGATCACACCAGAGGTGAGCCTGAACATCAATGGCCTGCCGCTGAACCCGGTTACCCGTGAGTATCCGCGTAACTACATCAATACCGGTATTTCCGCAATTGATGGTCTGACCACTCTGATCCGTGGACAGAAGCTTCCGATTTTCTCTGGAAATGGTCTTCCTCATGATAAGCTGGCTGCACAGATCGTGCGTCAGGCTTCTCTGGGTGCTGATTCTGATGAGAATTTCGCTATTGTATTTGCTGCAATGGGTGTTAAGTATGATGTTGCGGAGTTTTTCCGCAGAACATTTGAGGAGAGCGGTGCTTCCGATCACGTTGTCATGTTTCTGAACCTGGCAAATGACCCGACTGTTGAGCGTCTTCTGACTCCGAAGATCGCCCTGACTGCAGCTGAGTATCTGGCTTTTGAAAAGGGTATGCATATTCTGGTTATCCTTACAGATATTACTTCTTTCTGCGAGGCTATGCGTGAGGTTTCTTCTTCCAAAGGTGAGATTCCTTCCCGTAAGGGTTATCCGGGATACCTTTACAGTGAGCTGGCTACTTTGTATGAGCGTGCTGGTATTGTGGCTGGCGGTACCGGTTCTGTTACACAGATCCCGATCCTGACTATGCCCAATGATGATATTACCCATCCGATCCCTGACCTTACCGGTTATATTACAGAGGGTCAGATCGTTCTGGACAGACAGCTTCATGGTCAGGGTATTTACCCGCCGATCAATGTTCTGCCGTCTCTTTCCCGTCTGATGAAGGATGGTATTGGTGAGGGCTTCACAAGAGCGGATCACCAGGATGTTGCGAATCAGCTGTTTTCCTGTTATGCGAAGGTTGGAGATGCCAGAGCTCTTGCTTCTGTTATCGGTGAGGATGAGCTTTCTCCTCTGGATAAGAAGTATCTGCAGTTTGGTAAGGCTTTTGAGGCTGAGTTTGTTGGCCAGACAGATACAGAGAACAGAAGTATTATCGATACTCTGAATAAGGGCTGGGAGCTTCTTGGCATGCTTCCGAAGGATGAGCTTGACCGTATTGATACTAAGATTCTGGATCAGTATTATCACGAGACTACCAAATAAAGAGTGAGGTGACTTGAATGGATCCGAATACCTTTCCTACCAAGGGTAATTTAATTCTGGCTAAGAATTCACTTGCTCTTTCCCGTCAGGGTTATGAACTGATGGATAAAAAGCGTAATATTCTGATTCGTGAGATGATGAATCTGGTGGATCAGGCGAAGGATATCCAGGGACAGATCGATGAGACGTTCCGGACTGCGTATGCGGCTTTGCAGAAGGCGAATATGGAGATGGGTATCGCGTTTGTGGATCAGATTTCGCATACGGTGCCGGTGGAGGACTCGATACGGATTAAGACACGTAGTGTTATGGGTACGGAGATTCCGCTGGTGGAGTATGATAAGTCGGGGAATGTGCCGACATATGCTTATTATAGTACGAAGATGTCTCTGGATGAGGCGAAGGCGGCTTTTGAGAGGGTGAAGGAGCTTTCCATTAAGTTGTCTATGATTGAGAATTCAGCGATTCGACTGGCTAGCAATATTAAGAAGACTCAGAAGAGGGCGAATGCGCTGAAGAATATTACGATTCCTAAGTTCGAGGCTCTGACGAAGGATATTTCCAATGCTTTGGAGGAGAAAGAGCGTGAGGAATTTACGCGATTAAAAGTTATTAAGAGGATGAAGCAGGGTGCATGAGGCACCCTGTCAGATTGTAGACAAAGCCCTGCTTTTGCAGGGTTTTGCTATTGTTGGAACCGCTTTTCTGATATAATAAATATCAGAAGGGCGGTGTTTTTTATGATGACGAAAAATGCA
>NZ_JBQKLL010000025.1:0-49685 GCF_052116245.1 Blautia sp. Sow4_E7 | reverse complement strand
ATTTTATACCCTTTTTGGAAACTGATTGAGCGATGTTTAGGCTACATGGGTCAATTTTCGGATTCATGGTACAGTTATCAGTTTAGATACTGTTCCGTGAATAATTCAGGTAACATTATAGCGAAATGCAAAAAATTTGTAAACCGAATCTATTAGAATTGACAAAATTTCCTGTAGAAATTATAATTAAGTGTATATTTTTTTGAGGATAGAAGACCCTGTCTGATTGAAAAAGGGGCAGTCGTTTTTTTTAGAAGCAAGAGAGTGGAAGGAGTGCAGCTTGTGGTAAGGATTTTTAAGACGATAGAGGGCGCGATCCATGAGATCCAGGAGCCACAGGAGGATTGCTGGATCGCTATGACCAATCCCACTGCAACCGAGATCTTCGAAATGTCCGAAAGGTTCGGAATCGAGGTAGATGATCTTCGGGCTCCTCTGGATGAGGAAGAACGTTCCCGTATTGAGGTGGAAGATAATTACACGCTGATCCTTGTGGATGTTCCTATGATCGAGGAGCGCAATGATAAGGACTGGTACGGTACCATTCCTCTTGGCATTATTGTTACCAAGAAGATGATCTTTACGGTATGTCTGGAGGATACGCAGGTGCTTACCCGTTTTATGGAGGGTAGAGTTCGTAATTTCTTTACTTACATGAAGACCAGATTTATCCTTCAGATCCTTTACCGGAATGCGACCATGTATCTGCATTATCTGCGTATTATTGATAAGAAGAGTGAGCAGGTGGAGGAGAAGCTTCACATGTCCACCCGTAACCAGGAACTGATGGAGCTTTTGGAACTGGAGAAATCCCTGGTTTATTTTACCACATCCCTTCGGTCAAACGAGGTGGTGCTGGAGAAGCTTCTGAAGGTGGAGAGCATTAAACAGTATCCGGAGGACACCGATCTTCTGGAAGATGTTATCATAGAGAATAAACAGGCGATTGAGATGGCAAATATATACAGCGGTATCTTAAGCAGCATGATGGGTACTTTTGCCTCGGTTATTTCCAATAATCTGAACGTGGTCATGAAGGTTTTGTCCGTTATCACCATTGTAATGAGTATTCCGACCATCGTGTTCAGTGCCTATGGAATGAACCTGAATCCTGCAGGAATGCCGTACTCTGCTGATAAATGGGGATTCTTAGTGGTAATTCTGCTGTCTGTACTGGTGAGCATTATAGCGGCAGTGATTCTGTCCAAGAAGAAATTTTTCTGAGTAGGAGGACTACATGAAATTTATTGATAAGCTGGAACGAAAATTTGGAAGATTTGGTATTCCCAATCTCACAGTCTATATTATTGTATGCTATGTGATAGGTTATGCGTTGATGATCGTGAATCCAAGCATGCTGAACTGGCTCAGTCTGGAACCTGCGTATATCCTGCGCGGTCAGGTCTGGAGACTTGTGACATGGGTGTTGTATCCGCCGAGCACATCTGGCGTACTGTGGTTTGCAATTGCAGTGTTGTTCTTTTATTATCCAATTGGAACTTCCCTGGAGAGAACGATCGGAACCTTTAAATATACACTGTACATTCTTTCCGGAGTGGTATTTACGATTTTAGGTGCATTTATCCTGTATTTCCTTCTTGGAGGAAATGTTCTGGTAGGAAGTGTATTTTCTACCTATTATATCAGTTTGTCAACTTTCCTTGCATATGCAATGTGTTATCCGGATATGCAGGTTCTGCTCATGTTCAT
Organism: Blautia sp. Sow4_E7; assembly: GCF_052116245.1. Classification (NCBI taxonomy): domain Bacteria; kingdom Bacillati; phylum Bacillota; class Clostridia; order Lachnospirales; family Lachnospiraceae; genus Blautia; species Blautia sp. Sow4_E7. The sequence goes on along the minus strand of NZ_JBQKLL010000025.1, from coordinate 47,975 downwards.
CATTCCGGTGAAGATGAAGTGGATGGCAATTTTCTACGTGGTGATCGTTGTATATGAAATGATCCAGTATGTTATGGCAGGTGTATGGTATCTGGTGATCCCGATTGTGGCTTCACTGTTGAATTTCATTATTTTTTACTTTGGAACAAAGGATTTCAGCCGGTATAACCCGAAGGAAGTCCACCGAAGAAATGAATTCCGCAGAGCCATGGAGCCCCAGGGACGTATGAAATCAGGCAGCGGTGCTGTGACCAAGCATAAATGTGCGATTTGCGGACGTACCGAGCTTGATGATCCCAATCTGGAGTTTCGTTTCTGTTCCAGATGTAATGGAAATTACGAGTATTGCCAGGACCATCTTTTCACACATACACATGTGAAATAACTTTTAACCAATAAAACAGAGGGATAGACTGCTTATGAAGAGAACAAAAATTATCTGTACTCTGGGACCGGCCTCCAGTAAGAAAAGTGTTTTAAGATCTATGATGCGTGCCGGAATGGATATTGCCCGTTTTAATTTTTCCCACGGTTCTCACGAAGAGCACAGGGGAAGAGTGGATCTGATCAATAATCTCAGGGAAGAACTGAATCTTCCGGTTGCCATGCTTCTTGATACCAAGGGACCGGAAATCCGTACCAAGCTTTTAAAGGATCATAAGAAGGTTACACTGGAAGCTGGCAGTGAGTTTACACTTACCACTGGTGATATAGAAGGTGATGAGACCAGAGTGGCCATCACCTATGAGAATCTTTACAAAGATGTAAAAAAAGGCGGCAAAATCCTGATCGACGACGGCTTGATCGAGCTTGAGATTGAGAACATCAAGAATGGAGATATTGTCTGTCGTGTCTTAAACGGCGGCGAGCTTGGAGAGCGCAAAGGAATCAATGTTCCTTATGTGAAGGTGAAGCTTCCGGGAATCACTGAGCAGGACAAGGATGATATCCTGTTTGGAATCACACAGGAATTTGACTATATTGCAGCTTCTTTTGTCCGGGATGCAAAGGCGATCAAAGAAATCCGCCAGCTTCTGGATGAAAACGGCGGTCAGGACATTGGCATTATCGCCAAGATTGAGAATGCAGAGGGTGTTGAGAATATTGACGAGATCATCAAGGCTGCAGATGGCATTATGGTGGCCAGAGGTGACCTTGGTGTAGAGATTCCTCCAAGCGAGGTTCCTTATATCCAGAAGATGATCATCCGCAAGTGCAATGAGAACTATGTTCCGGTTATCACGGCTACCCAGATGCTGGATTCCATGATCCGCAATCCACGTCCTACAAGAGCAGAGGTGGCAGACGTTGCCAATGCGATTTACGACGGTACAGATGCCATCATGCTTTCCGGTGAGACAGCAGCTGGTAAATATCCGTTGGAAGCCCTGAAGATGATGGTGGAGATCGCAGAGACTACAGAGCCGCATCTGAATTATGAGGATTACACCCATAACCGTAACATGTGCGGTGAGAGCAAGGTATCCAGTGCTGTAGGGCTGGCAGCTGTACAGACAGCAAGAGATCTGAAGGTGAAGGCCATTGTGACGCCTACCTTTGGAGGAAGAACAGCCAGACTGATCTCAAATTTCCGCCCGGAGGTTCCTATTTATGCAGTTACCCCAAATGATACCATCCTGCACAGACTGCAGCTTGTATGGGGTGTTACGCCGTTGAAGGGATACGAGAAGGATTCCACAGAGCATATTATTTCCCAGGCCATGAGCGTTGTCCGCAGAAAGCGACTGGCGAAGAAAGGGGATCTGATCGTATTTACGGTTGGGGATCCGGCTACCAATATGACCCGGGAAGGTGCGGTAACCAATATGCTGCATGTGATTGAAGCCAAATAAAACTGTCGTCGCGCTTGGCGCTTTTTAAGCATACGTTGGCGCCGACAACAGAAAAGTTACTTTTTTATCGCAGCGTGCGCTGCATTATACAAACGAGGAGAAACTATTATGAAAAAGACACCTTTTGTAACACTGGAGAAGGTACAGGAGATTGCCCAGAAATATCCTACCCCATTTCATCTCTATGATGAGAAGGGAATCCGTGAGAATGCACAGGCTTTGAAGGAAGCTTTTGCATGGAACAAAGGATTTAAAGAGTTTTTCGCAGTAAAGGCAACCCCGAACCCGTTCCTGATCAAGATCCTGCAGGAGTATGGCTGCGGATGTGACTGTTCTTCTATGACAGAGCTGATGCTTTCCAAGGCAATTGGCTGCAAGAAGGGAGACATTATGTTTTCCTCCAATGACACTCCGGATAAAGAGTTTAAATATGCAGATGAGATCGGCGGAATTATCAATCTTGACGATATTACCCATATTGAGAGCGTAGAGAAAGCCGTTGGAAAGATTCCGGAGACCATCAGCTGCCGTTACAATCCAGGTGGAGTGTTCAAGATCAGCAACGATATTATGGATAACCCTGGAGATGCCAAATACGGTATGACTACAGAGCAGATTTTTGACGCATTCCGTATTCTGAAGAGCAAAGGTGCTAAGGAATTTGGTATTCATGCATTTCTTGCCAGCAATACCGTGACCAACGATTACTATCCGATGCTTGCAAAGGTTATGTTTGAACTTGCTGTGAAGCTTCAGAAGGAGACTGGCGCCCATATTAAATTTATCAATCTTTCCGGTGGTATTGGTATTCCTTATCGTCCGGAGCAGACTCCAAACGATATTCGTGCTATTGGAGAAGGTGTGCGCAAGGTATATGAAGAGGTTCTGGTTCCGGAGGGAATGGGAGATGTGGCTATTTATACCGAGCTTGGCCGTTTCATGATGGGTCCGTATGGATGTCTGGTAACAAAAGCGATCCATGAGAAGCACACTCACAAAGAGTATATCGGTGTGGATTCCTGTGCAGTAAACCTTATGCGTCCGGCTATGTACGGTGCTTACCATCATATTACCGTTCTTGGAAAAGAGGACCAGCCTTGTGATCATCTGTATGATATTACAGGATCTCTTTGCGAGAACAATGATAAATTTGCAATCGATCGTTATCTTCCGAAGATTGACATGGGAGATTACCTGGTGATCCATGATGCCGGTGCACACGGATTTTCCATGGGATACAATTACAATGGCAAACTGAAATCCGCGGAGATCCTTCTTCACGAAGATGGAACCTTCGACATGATCCGCCGCGCCGAGACACCAAGAGATTACTTTGCAACCTTTGACTGCTTCCCGATCTTTGAGAAGCTGCTGGAGGATGAAGGCCAGGCGTAAAAGGAAAATAAAATAATGGATACAAAGAAGGAAGTACTGGCAAAAACCAATACTTCCTTTTATTTTTAATTTAATTCGGCTGATATATCTGAAAAATCAATATATAAATCTTCGTATATATTTACTTTAATAATAGAATCAAAAGTATAAGGAATACTTAAGCGTTCGCCTTCAAAGTAGTTTACGAAAATACTCTTTTTCATAGGATCTACAATCCAGTATTCACGAACTCCATACTTTTGATAATAATACAATTTTTTTACGTAATCGTCCGAAGCATTTCCCGGGGAAACGATTTCGATAATAAAATCGGGAGCACCATTACAACGCTTGCCATCCAGCTTGTCGAGATCACAGATGATCATAATGTCAGGTTGAACTATCAGTAATGGATTATCAGCCAGTTTGACATCAAATGGTGCTGTAAATATTTTGCAGGTGCCTTTTTTTCTTTTGATATAGGAGTTTATGATTCCTGATAATTCCAAAGATATTGTCTGGTGGGCTTGAGATGGACTTGACATATAAAAAATTTGTCCTTCAAAAACTTCTGCACGTATATCTGATGGTAAATTTTCATAGTCATCAAGTGTAATGTATTGTGGCTGAAGGTTTACTGCTGGCATGCTTAGACTCCTTTCGTAATTTATTGTAAACAAGTTTTTATGTAGCAGATGATTCTAATAAAAAAATCGTAAGAAAAAATCTTACGATTATTATACTACAATAAAATTTATATGAAAACTAAAATATAGAATCCAAGAATGCCGGCAGTGGGACTTGAACCCACACGTAGTTGCCTACAACAGATTTTGAGTCTGCCTCGTCTGCCATTCCGACATGCCGGCGGTTGAACAATTGATATAATAGCACATTATAAAAATAAAGTAAAGATGAAATTATGAAAAGTTTATAAATTTTCGGGGCAGAATATTGATATTCATACACGGAAATGCTAAAGTATTTAACAGTTTACAGAAAATGGAGGAAATGCCAATGAATATTGACCATAAAAAACCAGAGAACCGGCCATTGTATATTTTTGTACTGGTAGCTGTCTTGGTAATCCTTTTCCTGAACATATTTGCCATTCCTGCTATGCAGGAGCATTCTGTGGAGAAGACGGACTACAGCACATTTCTCAGCAATGTGGAGCGGGGAAACGTGTCCAAAGCAGAGGTACAGGATGATTACATCTATTACGTAGTGAGAAAGAACGGCGAGGACGTGGTATGCAAGACAGTACGCATGGATGATCCGGATCTGGTAAACCGTTTATATGAGGCCGGAACAAGTATGGAGGCAGTGGAACCTCAGAAGCAGTCCATTTTTCTCAGTCTGGTGATCGGATATGTGATCCCGATCATCATCTTTATTTTCCTTGGAAGATGGCTGAGCAAGAAAATGATGAGTTCCATGGGTGGCGGCCCTGGCGGAGCAATGTCCTTTGGAAAAAGCAATGCCAAGGTGTATGTAAAGTCTTCTACCGGAATCAAGTTTACAGATGTAGCAGGTGAAGATGAGGCGAAGGAGCTTCTTACAGAGATTGTAGATTATCTCCACAATCCACAGAAGTATACAGAAATCGGAGCTTCCATGCCGAAAGGCGCCCTCCTTGTAGGCCCTCCGGGTACCGGTAAGACGCTTCTTGCCAAGGCGGTTGCCGGAGAAGCGGAAGTACCATTTTTCTCTATTTCCGGTTCTGAATTCGTGGAAATGTTTGTAGGTATGGGTGCTGCCAAGGTACGTGACCTGTTTAAGCAGGCCAATGAGAAAGCACCATGTATCGTATTTATCGATGAGATCGATACTATTGGTAAGAAGCGTGACAGCGGAAGCTTTACAGGCGGAAATGATGAGCGTGAGCAGACACTGAACCAGCTGCTTACCGAGATGGATGGATTTGACGGGTCTAAGGGAGTTGTGATCCTGGCCGCTACCAACCGCCCGGATTCCCTTGATCCGGCGCTTCTTCGTCCAGGCCGTTTCGACAGACGGATTCCAGTAGAGCTTCCGGACCTGAAAGGCCGTGAAGAAATCCTGAAAGTCCATGCCAAGAAGATCAAGATTGCAGACAGTGTCCGTTTTGATGACATTGCCAAGGCAGCTGCCGGAGCTTCCGGTGCAGAGCTTGCAAACATTGTTAATGAGGCGGCTCTTCGTGCAGTCCGTGATGGCAGAAAGTTTGCAACCCAGGCAGATTTTGAGGAAAGTATCGAAGTGGTTATTGCCGGTTATCAGAAGAAGAACCGGGTGCTTTCCAATAAGGAGAAACTGATCGTATCCTATCATGAAGTGGGACATGCACTTGTGGCAGCAAAGCAGACAGATTCTGCGCCGGTACACAAGATCACGATTATCCCTCGTACATCTGGAGCCCTCGGCTATACCATGCAGGTGGACGAACAGGAACATTACCTGATGTCCAAAGAAGAACTGGAGAATAAGATCGCCACCTTCACAGGCGGACGTGCCGCAGAGGAGCTTATTTTCCACAGCATTACAACTGGAGCGTCCAACGATATCGAGCAGGCTACCAAGATTGCCAGAGGCATGATCTCACGCTATGGTATGAGTGACGAGTTCGATATGGTTGCCATGGAGAGCATGAGCAACCAGTATCTGGGAGGCGATTCCAGCCTTAGCTGTTCTTTTGAGACACAGACCCTTCTGGACAAGAAAGTGGTAGAGCTTGTCCGCAGACAGCATGAAAAAGCATACAAGATCCTGGAGGAAAACATCGACAAACTCCACGAGCTTGCAAAATACCTGTATGAACATGAGACTATTACAGGCGAGGAATTTATGAAGATCCTGAATGATCCGCCAAAAGTACTTACAGGTGCAGAAGAATAAAAAACAGGTAACCGTTTAGTACCTTTACAGTTGCGAAAACAGATAAAATGAGAGACAGCAGAAGATACCTTGTTTGGTTCAGTGAACAGGAACATGGGGATCTTCGGCTGTCTCTTGTGTTTTTGCGGGGATTCGGATATAATAGGTCATATGGGCTGTGAAAGAGAGGTGTGTTTCCATGAATTGTCAGACAGCAGAGAGTATGGTAACCAGATATATTGAGCATGATCTGTCAGTAGATGAGCTGGAAGAGTTTTTGGATCATGTGGAGAATTGTCCTTCCTGTTATGATGAACTGGAAACGTATTTTATTGTGCATGCCGCTATGCAGCAGCTGGATGAAGAGAGCAGGAACGCAACGTTTGACCTCCGGGAACTTCTGGAGGAAGATATCCGCAAGTCCAAGCATCATATACTGAGAGAAAAATTTCGCCGGGCAATAAGCGGAGTGGGTTTTTGTGCCCTGATCGCCGGGCTGGGCGGATTTTTGATCTATATTATTATGCAGGTATTGTAGAAAAAATTACAATCGCAGCAGTTATTTTTAGAAGATTATACGCAGCAAAATATATAATTGGTGATACAGAACAGCTGCCATACAGGAGGCTTTTATGTGTGAAAAAATTTTATTGATAGATGGTCACAGCATTTTAAACAGGGCATTTTATGGCCTTCCGGATCTGACGAATTCAGAAGGTGTGCATACAGGCGCCGTTTACGGCTTTTTAAATATCCTGTTTAAAGTGCTGGGAGAGGAAAATCCAGAATATCTGGCGGTGGCTTTTGACAGAAGTGAGCCAACCTTCCGCCATGAGAAATACCCGGAATACAAAGGCACACGGAAGCCTATGCCGGAGGAATTGAAAGAGCAGATTCCAATTTTGAGGGAAATACTTGAAAAAATGGGGATCGCCATGGTTTCTCTTGCCGGATTCGAGGCAGACGATATTCTTGGTACCCTGGCAAGAAAAGGTGAGGAAAAAGACCTGGATGTAGTTATTCTTTCCGGCGACCGGGATCTTTTACAGCTTGCCACTAAGAAAACTATGATCCGTCTTCCAAAGACTGCAAAAGGGCAGACTGTAATCGAAGACTATAAGGAAGACCAGGTGCAGGAACGCTATCAGGTTACTCCTGCCCAGATTATAGAACTAAAGGCTCTTATGGGCGATTCTGCCGATAATATTCCAGGAATTCCAGGCATAGGGGAGAAGACTGCCACCAGGCTGATCGTGGAATATGGCTCCATAGAAAACGCTTTTTCCCATGCTGAGGAAATTCCCCAGAAGCGTGCCAGAGAATCTCTAAAGGAAAATTACCAGCTTGCCAAACTGAGTAAAGAACTTGCCGCCATTGATACAAGCAGTCCGGTGGAGTTCGCCCAGGACAATTTCCGGTTAGGGGATATTTATACCAAGGAAGCCTATGAGCTTTGCAGAAAGCTGGAGTTCAAGAATTTCCTGCTGAAATTTGATCCTGCAGAAGTGAATGAAAATACCATGGAGCAGGACTTTTTCACCTGCAATGACCTGGAAGGCTGTGAAGCGCTTTTTGAAAAAGCAGGACAGGCAGAATCTGTGGGAATGGCGCTTCTCTGGGATAAAGAAGGCGTTTATGGAGCTGGTCTTGCATTAGAAGAAGATGAAATATATTACATTCCGGTGGAGGGAATGATGACAGCAGCCTATTTAAGTGATAAGATCGGGCAGCTTGGAGAGAAGACCACAGTTTGTTCCATGGATGTAAAGACTATGCTGAAACGTGCTGATCTGAGACCAGAGGCAAAGGTGTTTGACTGTGGCATTGCTGCCTACCTTCTGAATCCGTTAAAAAGCACCTACACCTACGAAGAACTTGCGAAGGATTATCTGGACGGAAAACTCCTTCCAGGAAGAGAAGAGCTTCTGGGAAAAATATCCCTGAAAAAAGCCTGGGAGGAAGATATGCCGGAGCTTTCATATCTGGCATGCTATATGGCTTATACTTCCTTTGCCGCCAGAAAGCCGCTGGAAGAGAAGCTTCAGGAAACAGGCATGTGGAAGGTCTATACGGAGATAGAACTTCCTCTTGTATTTACCTTGGACTCCATGGAAAAATGGGGAATCGAAGTAAAAGGAGAAGAACTGAAAAATTATGGCGACAAGCTGACTGTCCGCATTCAGGAACTGGAAAAGCTGATCTGGCAGCAGGCAGGGGAAGAATTTAATATCAATTCCCCTAAGCAGCTAGGCGTGATCCTTTTTGAAAAAATGGCAATTCCAGGCGGAAAAAAGACGAAGACCGGTTACTCAACATCCGCTGATATCCTGGAGAAACTGGCACCGGAGAATCCAATCGTAAATGATATTCTGGAATACCGTCAGCTCACCAAGTTGAAATCCACTTATGCAGATGGACTTGGTGCTGTGATCGAGAAGGATGGAAGGATCCATTCCACCTTTAACCAGACCATTACAGCCACCGGCAGGATCAGCAGCACAGAGCCTAACCTTCAGAACATTCCGGTCCGTATGGAGCTTGGAAGACTGATCCGCAAGGTGTTTGTGCCGGAAGCTGGATTTGTATTTCTGGATGCAGATTATTCCCAGATCGAGCTGCGTGTTCTGGCGCATATGTCCGGGGATGAGAAGCTGATCGAGGCTTACCGGGAGGCAGAAGACATTCACAGGCTGACAGCGTCCCAGGTTTTCCATATTCCACTTGAAGAAGTCACCCCTCTGCAAAGACGAAATGCAAAGGCTGTAAACTTTGGAATTGTGTACGGAATCAGCTCTTTTGGTCTCAGCCAGGACCTTAGCATTACCAGGAAAGAAGCTGCAGCTTATATCCAGAAATATTTTGAGACCTACCCAAGTATCAAGGGCTTCCTGGATGGGCTTGTGGAGCAGGGAAAAGAAAAAGGCTATGTTTCCACAATGTTCGGTAGAAGAAGACCAGTTCCAGAACTGAAATCCAGCAATTTTATGCAGAGATCTTTTGGCGAGCGAGTGGCTATGAATTCTCCAATCCAGGGAACTGCCGCAGATATTATCAAAATTGCCATGAACCGTGTATACAAGCGCCTTTTGGATGAGAATCTGAGATCCAGACTGGTGCTTCAGGTGCATGATGAGCTGCTGATCGAGACCTGGAAAGACGAAATCCCACAGGTTTCCAAAATCCTGGAAGAGGAAATGAAGGGCGCAGCGAAGCTGGCAGTAGAACTGGAAGTGGATATGCACCAGGGAAGCAACTGGTACGAGGCAAAGTAAAATCAGAAGAATGCCAAAAATATTTTGTATTTCGAGATCTGCAACTGGAAATACAGAGATAATAAGGAATGAAACAAATGAAGACAATCGGGATCACAGGTGGAGTAGGCGCCGGGAAAAGTACGGTGCTTGCTTACCTGGAAGAAAAATACAATGCTTTTGTCATACAGGCAGATGAAGTGGGGCATATTGTAATGGAACCGGGGCAGGAGTGCTACCAGCCCGTTATCGACCTGTTTGGAAAAGAAGTGATAAAAAATGATAAAACTATTGACCGGAAGAGGGTTTCCGATGTAGTATTTGGACAACCGGATTTTTTGAACCGTTTAAACGGGATCATTCATCCGGCCGTGAAACGATATATTTTAAAAAGCCTGGAGGAACAGAAAAGAAAAGGGAGAAAGCTGTGCATTGTGGAGGCTGCCCTTTTCCTGGAAGAACATTACCAGGATTTTTGCGATGAAGTATGGTATATTTACACAGATGAGGAAATTCGTATTCAGCGCCTGATGGAGAGCAGAGGATATACAAGGGAGAAGTCTCTTGGAATCATTGGAAATCAGGCCAGCGAAGCATATTTCCGTGCCCACACAGATTACGTGATAGAAAATAACGGCGATCTGGAAAAAACGTGGAAGCAGATTGATGAAGGAGTAAGAAGAAATGAGACTTTGTAGCATTGCCAGTGGAAGCAGCGGAAACTGTATTTACGTAGGATCAGAAGAGACACATGTTCTGGTGGATACAGGGATCAGCGGCAAAAGGATCGAGCAGGGACTGAACCAGCTGGAGCTTACTGGCAGGGACATTGACGCCATTCTGGTTACTCACGAGCATTCTGACCATATCAGCGGGCTTGGGGTGATGGCACGAAGATACCATATTCCGGTTTATACCACAGGTGGAACCGCAGATGCCATCAGCAGAATGAAAAATATGCAGAATCTTCCGGAGGATACCTTCCATGAGATCGTGGAAGACCAGGTTTTTCATATCAAGGATCTGACCATACATCCTTTTTCCATTCCTCACGATGCAGCACAGCCGGTTGGTTACCGTGTGGAGTGTGAGGACAAGGCAGTGGGGATTGCCACAGACCTTGGAAAATATAACGATTACATAGTAGATAATCTACAAAATCTGGATGCCCTTTTGCTGGAGGCCAACCATGATATCCGTATGCTTCAGGTGGGAAGCTATCCCTATTATCTGAAGCAGCGTATCTTAGGAGACCGGGGACATCTTTCCAATGAAAACGCGGGAAGACTGCTTTGCAGGCTTTTGCATGACGATATGAAGGCGATCTTCCTTGGACATTTAAGCAAAGAAAATAACTACGAGGCTCTTGCCTATGAGACTGTGTGCTCAGAGGTAACCCTTGGAGATAATCCATATAAATCAAAAGATTTTCAGATACAGGTTGCGAAACGGGACAGTATTTCAGACGTGGTTGTGCTGTAGCAGCATGTCACGGCGATAAAAGTGAAAGCCAGGTTTTTGGCGGATGTTCCGTTTTTATATACAGATTATGGGAAGTGTGACAATGTAACAAACATTTTCCGTGAGACAGTCAAATATGGGCGTGAGACCCAAACACAGGAGGAGTATCATGAAAAAAACAATCATCACAGTAGTAGGAAACGACACCGTTGGTATTATCGCAAAGGTATGTACCTATCTTGCAGAGAACCAGGTAAATATTCTGGACATCTCCCAGACGATTGTACAGGGATATTTTAACATGATGATGGTGGCAGACACCAGTGCTTCAGACAAGGAAATTGCAACTCTTTCCAAGGAACTGGCTGCTCTCGGGGATGAGATCGGCGTCGTGATCCATTGCCAGCATGAGGATATTTTTAACGTAATGCATCGTATTTAAGAGGAAAGTCTGGTCTGTCAGCCGCGAAGGTGTGGACCCCTTGGACATTGGATTTTCAGTTTTATAAACTTATCTGGAGAAAGGAACACGAACGCTATGATTAATATGTTTGAGGTAAACGAGACCAATAAAATGATCGAGCAGGAGAACCTGGATGTGCGTACCATCACTCTTGGAATCAGCCTGCTTGACTGCATTGACAGTGATCTCGATAAAGTAAACGAGAAAATTTATAACAAAATTACCACATATGCCAAGGATCTGGTGGAAACCGGGGAGAAAATTTCTGCCCAGTATGGAATTCCCATTGTAAATAAACGTATTTCCGTAACTCCGATTGGTCTTATTGGCGGAGCAGCCTGCAAAACCACAGAAGACTTTGTAACCATCGCCAAGACTCTTGACAGAGCTGCCAAGAAGGTGGGAGTAAACTTTATCGGCGGATATACCGCTCTTGTAAGCAAAGGAATGACACCTGCGGAAGAGCTTCTGATCCGTTCCATTCCACAGGCGCTTGCCAGCACAGAGCGTGTGTGCAGCTCTGTAAACGTAGGTTCCACAAAGACCGGAATCAATATGGATGCGGTGAAGCTTATGGGCGAGATCGTTCTGGAAACAGCACAGGCTACCAGAGATCAGGATTCTCTTGGCTGCGCCAAGCTGGTAGTATTTTGCAATGCACCAGATGACAACCCGTTCATGGCAGGCGCTTTCCATGGCGTAACAGAGGCGGATGCCATTATCAATGTTGGTGTCAGCGGACCTGGCGTTGTAAAAACAGCTCTTGAGAAGGTAAGAGGACAGGACTTTGAAACTCTCTGTGAAATGATCAAGCGTACTGCATTTAAAGTAACCCGTGTGGGCCAGCTGGTTGCCAGAGAAGCGTCTAAGATGCTTGGGGTTCCATTTGGTATTGTAGATCTTTCCCTTGCACCTACACCTGCGATTGGTGACAGTGTGGCAGAAATCCTGGAAGAGATCGGCCTTGAGAGAGCCGGTGCGCCTGGAACTACAGCAGCCCTTGCCCTGTTAAATGACCAGGTAAAAAAAGGCGGTGTAATGGCATCCACAGCAGTAGGTGGATTAAGCGGCGCATTTATCCCGGTCAGTGAGGACCAGGGAATGATCGATGCGGTAACTGCAGGTGCGCTTACCATTGAGAAACTGGAAGCTATGACCTGTGTATGCTCTGTAGGACTTGATATGATCGCAGTACCTGGAGATACCAAGGCTTCCACCATTTCCGGAATCATTGCAGATGAAGCAGCAATCGGAATGGTAAACCAGAAGACCACTGCAGTCCGCCTGATCCCGGTTATTGGAAAAGGTGTGGGAGAGACTGTTGAATTCGGCGGTCTCCTTGGCTATGCACCGATCATGCCAGTGAATAATTTCTCCTGCGAAGCATTTGTGGCAAGAGGCGGAAGAATCCCGGCACCGATCCATAGCTTTAAAAACTAAGCTTGCGAAGCAAGCGCTACTTCTTGTGTTTGTCACAAGAAGGTTCCTCTATATTTAAATTTGTACTTGACATTCTTACATCACTGTGCTAAAGTATAAACCAGTTAAACCGATGAGAAAGAGTAGTAAATCAGATGCAACATTGAGTCATTATGAATGGACTGAGTAATGGCTTACCAGAGAGCGGAGGATGGTGTGATCTTCGTATGAAGCGGCTGATGGAATGGACTTTCGAGGGCGGCCCGAAATTATGATTTGAGAGAGTAGGCGCCGACGGGAACCGAACCCGTTACCAATCAGGAGTGTATGTTTGTACATGAGAAAGTGGACGATTTGTCAATTTGAGTGGCACCGCGATAATAAGATTTTATTACCGTCTCAAAGAACAACAAGGAATGTTGTTTTTTTGAAGACGGTTTTTTAATACCCTGGAAAGCCCACAGCGGTTGCTGATGGACACGGGAGACAGATACCACTCATTCTTTCTCGCAGACAAGATGCGGAGGATCGGCTCAGTTATCTTCCAGCCAATTTTAAGAGAGAGAGGAAAAACACTATGAAAAAAAGAATGATCGCAATCGCAGCAGCAACAATGGCAACTATGATGATGGCAACACCTGTTCTTGCAGAGGACTATAAGATCGGTATCTGCAACTACGTGGATGACGCTTCCCTGAACCAGATCGTAGACAATCTGGAAAGCCGCCTGAAAGAAATCGGCGATGAGAAGGGTGTAAACTTTGAAATTTCTTATGACAACTGTAATGCAGATGCCAATGTTATGGAGCAGATCATCTCTGACTTCCAGGCAGACGGCGTAGACCTTATGGTTGGCGTTGCTACACCGGTAGCTATGCGTATGCAGGCAAGCACAGAAGGAACAGACACACCGGTTGTATTCTCCGCAGTGTCAGATCCAGTTGGTGCAGGTCTTGTAGAGTCCATGGATGCACCTGGCGCAAATCTTACCGGAACAAGCGATTATCTGGATACCGCTTCCATTATGAAACTGATCGAAGCTGTAAACCCGGATACCAAGAAGATCGGACTTTTATATGATATCGGACAGGATTCCTCCACAGCAGCCATTGAAGCAGCAAAAGCTTACATGGATGAGAATGGAATCGAATATGTTGAGCGTACCGGAACCACCACAGATGAGGTTCAGCTTGCAGCAGACGCACTTGTTGCAGATGGTGTAGATGCAGTATTTACCCCAACAGACAACACCATTATGACAGCAGAGCTTTCCATCTATGAGAAATTCATTGATGCAGGAATCCCACACTACACAGGAGCTGATTCCTTCGCATTAAACGGAGCATTTGCAGGATACGGTGTTGACTATGCAAACCTTGGCGCCAAAACAGCAGACATGGTAGCAGACATTCTTTTAAACGGTGCTGATCCGGCAACCACTCCTGTAGAGACCTTTGACAACGGTACTGCAACTGTAAATACAGAAACCTGCGAAGGCCTTGGCCTTGATTTTGAAACTGTCAAAGCAGCTATGGAGCCTCTTTGCACACAGGTAAATGAGATCGTGACAGCAGAGAGCTTTGACGAACTGGAAGCAAATTAATGATTAACCGGAGGAAATGATCGTGACACTGGCTACTGCACTCTCCTTAGGAGAAACTGCCCTGAAACTTGGACTGATCTGTTCACTGACTGTCCTTGCATTGTTTTTAAGTTATTCTATGCTGAATGTCTGCGACCTTTCTACAGACGGCTGCTTTACTTTAGGCGCCGCTGTAGGAGCTGCCGTGGCAGTCAGCGGACATCCTTTTTTATCTATCTTGGCAGCAATGCTCGCTGGAATCTGTTCCGGCTTTGTAACCGGATTTTTGCAGACGAAAATGGGCGTAGACAGCCTGCTTGCCGGAATTATTGTGAATACAGGCTTGTATTCCATTAACATCGCTGTGATGGGAGGCTCTTCCCTGATCAACATGAACCGTACAGATACGGTATTTTCCATGATGAAGGATGCCCTGGCAGATACCCCTCTTAAGGGAAGATCAGACATTCTTGTTGCACTGATCGCAGTAGTAGCAGTGGTTGCCTTTCTGGTAGTATTTTTGAAAACAAGACTTGGTCTTGCAATCCGGGCGACAGGAAATAATGCGGATATGGTGAAGTCATCCTCCATCAATCCGGTATTTACAACGATTATCGGACTTTGCATTGCAAACTCTTTTACCGCATTGTCCGGATGTCTTCTTTCCCAGTCCCAGAAATCAGTGGATATCAATATCGGTCAGGGAATGGTTACCATTGCCCTTGCATCTCTGCTGATCGGTGGAACCATCCTGGGAAAAGGCGGAATCTTTGTGAGAGCTGTGGGAATGGTACTTGGTTCCTTTATTTTCCGACTGGTCTATACAGTGGCACTGAGATTTAACATGCCAGCTTTCATGCTGAAGCTGGTATCCTCCGTGATTGTCATTCTGGCAATCTCCGGTCCGTATCTGAAGCGTCAGTGGCCGCAGCTGAAACGAAGAATGACACACCAGAAGGGAGGAATCTGATCCATGTTAAAGCTTTCACATATTTCCAAAACCTTTAACCCGGGAACGGTAAATGAAAAAGTTGCGATCAGGGATTTGTCCCTTCATCTTGAAAAAGGTGATTTCGCAACCATCATCGGTTCCAATGGAGCTGGAAAATCCACTATGTTTAATGCCATTTGTGGGGATTTTCTTACAGATTCCGGATCCATTGTTCTGGACGGGGAGGACATTACATTTATGCCCCAGCATGCCAGAGCGAAAAATATTGGCCGATTGTATCAGGATCCTATGAGAGGAACGGCACCTGGAATGACCATCCTGGAAAATCTTGCTCTTGCAGCTGGTAAGGGCGGCTGGCTTTCCCGTATTTCCAAAAGTGACAAACAGCGCTTCCGTGAGCAGCTGGCTCTTCTGGATATTGGACTGGAAGACCGCATGAACCATCCGGTGGGACTTCTCTCCGGTGGTCAGAGACAGGCGCTTACCCTTTTGATGGCGACCATGAATCCGCCGAAACTCCTCCTTCTGGATGAGCACACCGCAGCTCTTGACCCAGGAACAGCCGAGAAGGTGCTGAACCTGACAAAGAGAATTGTGGAAGAACATCACCTAACCTGTCTGATGATCACTCACAATATGCAGTCTGCGCTGGAGCTTGGAAACCGTATTCTGATGATGGATTCCGGTGACATTGTTCTGGATATTAAGGAAGAAGAGAAGAAGGGACTTACTGTGGAAGGCCTGCTTGATAAGTTTAAAGTTGGAGCAGGAAAGAAACTGGATAATGACCGTATTCTTCTTTCTAATGAAAAATAAAAATGGAGCCCTGGCTATGACGAGAACTGTGATAGCCGGGGCTTTTTACTTACGCGGGCAACGGGCCAAAGTCCGTGCTTGCACGAGACCTTGGCAACTGCCACGTTTGACTTGGAAGAGGATCAGCTGCCTGAAAAATATTAAAAACAAGGCGCTGCCTAAATACTTATTATAGAATAACGATCTGCTGTCTGTATTCATGCGTATAAACAGCAGTATTTTTTTGCGCCAGAATACTTTCGTAAAGATTGGATGCGAGGGTTGTTTCGTTTAACAACTCCATAGCCTGAGGCACATTTTCGAGTGTTTTAGGGGCATCCGGCAATTTGGTAAGCAGAGGAATACGGCCACGCTTTTTTATTTCCCCCAGAAGTGCAGAACTGTCTTTTCGAAATCCCAGAACCCGGGCATAAGGAATCTGTGCCGGCACATTCTGAATATGAAGAAGCATGTGAAGCAGTGCCCTCTGGATCCTGGTACGTGTGATCTCCTTGGTTTTCAGAAGGTCAGCAAACTGGGAAAAGGTCTGGTACTGATCCCGGCAGGCGAGGATCCTTCTTGCAAGAGAATGAGAAAGATCCAGGTAAGTGCACAGGCTTTCCTCGGTTTCCAAAAGAAGACAGTAGCGGTAAAGAACGTCCAGATCATTTTCCAGGAGAAAACGGTTTTCGGAAACCTCCTGTAAAAACAAATTTCGGCTGGATTTTGGTAAAAAGTTTTCTGTCAGATCCGTAAGGAGGGCGTCCCCCTGCGCCGATGCCCCGTGAAAATCTGATGAAGTAAGGTGCATGCTGTCGGTAAGGGCTGATGAGCAATTGTCTGCATGCTTTATGCCTGAAATGGCATTTCGAATCGCGGAAGCAGAGGGAAATTTGTTCTCGGATAAAGTATTTTCGTGATAATCATCTCCCTCGCGTTTTATGGCGACTGGTGAAATGGAACTGCTTTCCCGCAAAATAGCCTTGCAATATTCGATCCCAAGAATGTTATTAGGGGAAGAAAGTATCTGCTGGTATTTTTCAGATTCGGGCAGAACAGCAGCAAGAGCCAGGCTTCTGGCTTTGGGAAAGGTCATCCCCTCTTTCAGATTCTGGCGAAGGGCAGTCTGAAATTCTTCTGGTTCTTCCACCAGGATTTTTGCCAGCTCCATAAGGATATCCGTATTGCCGCATTCGCTTCCAAAACAAAGCAGATCGGTAACCCCAAGTCCGTTTAGAAGCTGCACGCCTCCTCTGGCAAAAAGCTCTGCGCTGGCAGTGGAAATAGAAACTGGCAGCTCCAGAACCAGGTCTGCTCCGCTTCGAAGAGCCATTTCAGCGCGTACATATTTGGAAAAAAGAGCAGGGGTTCCCCTTTGGACGAAATCGCCGCTCATGGCAATGACCACATAGTCTGCCCCAAGTTTTTCCCTTACATAGTTTATCTGATATTCATGCCCTGTGTGGAATGGATTGTATTCTGCAATAATTCCGGCTGTTTTCATAAAATTGCACCTCAAAAAATACGTTGTTCTGCCATATTCTAACATTGAAAAGCTTGAAATACAAGGCGGGGTGGCGTATAATGAGGATAAGTTACTGAACGGGAAAGGGATATTTATGCCAGTTCCCAGAGGATTACTGTAACAAATGAAAGGAGCCATTTAATCATGGGATTTATTGATGTAATCAAAGAAAGAGCAAAATCCAGCATTAAGACAATCGTACTGCCAGAGACAGAGGACATGAGAACTCTTGAAGCAGCAGACAAAATTTTAAAAGAGGGAATTGCTAAGCTTGTACTTGTTGGTAATGAGGAAGCAGTTAAGAAGAGCGCAGCTGAAGGCGGCTTCGACATTTCCGGTGCACAGATCGTAGATCCTGCAACATCTGAGAAGACTCAGGGATATATTGACAAATTAGTAGAGTTAAGACAGAAAAAAGGCATGACACCAGAGCAGGCTAAGGAGATCCTTCTGAACCAGTATCTGTATTATGGTGTTATGATGGTTAAGATGGGCGATGCAGACGGCATGGTTTCCGGAGCTTGCCACTCTACAGCTGATACCTTAAGACCATGCCTTCAGATTCTGAAGACAAAACCAGGTACCAAGCTTGTTTCCGCATTCTTCCTGATCATCGTTCCGGATTGCGAGTACGGCGCTAACGGTGCATTCGTATTCGGTGATTCCGGTCTGAACCAGAACCCGAATCCAGAAGAACTTGCAGCAATCGCAGCTTCTTCTGCTGAGTCCTTCAAGCTTCTTGTACAGGAAGAGCCTGTAGTAGCTATGCTTTCACATTCTACTAAGGGAAGTGCGAAACATGCAGATGTTGATAAAGTTGTTGAGGCTACCAAGATCGCGAAAGAGCAGAATCCAGACCTTGCACTTGACGGAGAGTTCCAGCTTGATGCAGCTATCGTTCCAAGCGTAGGTGCTTCCAAAGCTCCAGGAAGCCCGGTTGCAGGTAAGGCTAACGTCCTGATCTTCCCAGACCTTGATGCAGGAAACATCGGATACAAACTGGCTCAGCGTCTTGCAAAAGCAGAAGCTTACGGACCTATCACCCAGGGTATCGCAAAACCTGTAAACGACCTGTCCCGTGGATGCTCCGCTGACGATATCGTTGGTGTTGTAGCAATCACATCTGTACAGTGCCAGGCTCAGGACTAATTTGGAATTAGTCTGAAAAGGGCTGAATCGTATTGTGATTGAGGGCACATGCCCTTGAAGAGATACCAGAGGAATAAAATATCTGGTGTCAGGTAATACATAATCATGTAAACAGGAGAGTAAAAAAATGAATGTATTGGTAATTAACTGCGGTAGTTCTTCTTTAAAATACCAGCTGATCGATTCCGACACAGAAGCAGTTCTTGCAAAAGGACTTTGCGAGAGAATCGGAATTGACGGAAGACTGGTATACCAGAAAGCCGGAAACGACAAAGAGATCACAGAGGCTTCCATGCCGACTCATAAAGAAGCCATCCAGATGGTTCTGGAAGCTCTTACAAATGAGAAAACAGGCGCGATCAAGAGCCTTGCAGAGGTTAATGCAATTGGTCACCGTATCGTACACGGCGGCGAGAAATTTGCTTCTTCCGCTATCATCACAGATGAGATGATCAAAGCAGTAGAAGAGTGCAACGATCTTGCACCGCTTCACAACCCGGCAAACCTGATCGGTATCCGCGTATGCTCCGAGCTTATGCCAAACGTACCTCAGGTAGGTGTATTCGATACCGCATTCCATCAGACAATGCCTGCAAAAGCATATTTGTACGGACTTCCGATCGAGTACTACAAGAACTACAAAGTAAGAAGATACGGCTTCCACGGAACCTCCCACAGCTTCGTATCCAAACGTGCTGTTGAGTTCCTTGGCCTTGACAAAGATAAATCCAAGGTTATCGTTTGCCACCTTGGAAACGGTTCTTCCATCAGTGCTGTACAGAATGGCAAATGCGTAGATACTACAATGGGTCTTACTCCTCTTGAAGGTGTTGTAATGGGTACACGTTCCGGAAGCATTGATCCGGCTATCGTTGAGTACATTGCAAAGAAAGAGAACCTGGATCTTGCAGGTGTTATGAACGTTCTGAATAAGAAATCCGGTCTTCAGGGTATGTCTGGTGTTTCCAGCGATATGCGTGACCTTAGAGCAGCAGCTGCTGAGGGCAACGAGGATGCTAAGAACGCAATCGAAGTTCTCTGCTATGGCATTGCGAAATATGTAGGCGGATATGTAGCAGCTATGAACGGTGTTGATGCGATCGTATTTACTGCTGGTATCGGTGAGAACGTTGGCATGATCCGTGAGAAAGTTTGCTCTTACCTTGGATTCCTTGGTGTTACAATCGACGCTAAGGCTAACGAGGCTATGGGCGAGGAAGTTGTTATTTCCGGTGCTGACTCCAAGGTAAAAGTTGCAGTTATCCCGACCAACGAGGAGCTTGCAATCTGCCGTGATACTGTAGCACTTGTAAAATAATTACAAGGTAATACAGCATTCCTTTATAAAAAGTACTGATCCTGCCAGAGCGTATGCTTCTCTGGCAGGATTTTATATGCAGCAGGGAATTTCCCTGGAAGCTCCTGCTGCATGTAAGTAACAGGAAATTAATTTGGTATTTCCCCTGAAATTTCGTTAGCTTTTGTAATTTTTTTGAAAATTTATTGTATATAAGGGAAAATTCAAGTTGACAAATAATGACAGGGTATGTATAATTGATTAAGTGTGAATAGGGAGACGATTATGCAGATACATTTATTAGACATTTCATCCAGCGAAGGGAAGAGCCAGCACTACAGTGTTGCTTTTGAGATGGATACCATCACCTTCCAGCAGGGAACCTTTCCAGTACTGGATAAGGAGCCTGTAGAGCTTACCATTACGAATACCGGAGACAGAGTTCTGGAACTTGAAGGAAGCGGTCTTGTGACTGTTGGAATTCCATGTGACAGATGTCTGGAAGAGGTTAAGACCAGGATTCCTTTTGAATTTAAGAGGAAGCTTGATATGAAGCTTACAGATGAAGAGCGTGTGAATGATCTGGATGAGAGTAGCTATCTCACCGGCTATGACCTGGATGTGGACCGTTTGGTCTATCTTGAGGTACTGATGAGCTGGCCTTTGAAAGTCTTATGTAAAGAAGACTGCAAAGGGATTTGCAGCAGATGCGGGAAGAACCTGAATGATGGTCCCTGCGGATGTGCCGAGGAGCCTAAGGATCCCCGTATGGCAGCTATCAGTGATATATTCAGTAAATTTAAGGAGGTGTAACCGAAATGTCCATCTGCCCAAAGAATAAATCTTCCAAAGCAAGACGCGATAAGAGAAGAGCAAACTGGAAAATGAGCGCTCCGAACCTTGTAAAATGCAGCAAATGCGGCGCACTTATGATGCCACACAGAGTTTGCAAGGCTTGCGGAAGCTATAACAAAAAAGAGATCGTTAAAGTTGAAGACTAATAACGAACCTTTAAAGAACATCTGAGATGATTGGGTGTTCTTTTTTTATTGTTTTTTCTACATATTTCATATATAATATTTACAGAAAAACGCACAAATCTGAATTCTATTTTATGAATAAAATGGAGAGATGCGGCGTGCTGAAAAATATAGTATTTGGAGGAACCACAATGTCTGAATTAAGTGATAAGATCAGATCAGAATTTAAAAAAGCAGATGATGAGCGGGATGCTCTTTTGAATACCCCGGAGGACATCGACCGCTGGGATAACATTGTATATGGACACGATGACAGAGAGATGCAGAAGCTGGATGTGTACAGACCGAAGCAGGCACAGGGAGAGGATCTTCCGGTGATCATCAGTGTTCACGGCGGTGCCTGGATGTACGGAGATAAGGAGAGATACCAGTATTACTGTATGAGTCTTGCCCAGCGTGGATTTGCTGTTGTGAACTTTACCTACCGCCTTGCACCGGAGTACAAATTCCCGGCACAGCTGGAGGACCTGAATCTTGTCTGCAAGTGGGTGATGAAGCGTGCAGGAAGATTCCACTTTGATACAGAGCGTATTTTTGCAGTGGGAGATTCTGCAGGAGCCCATCTTCTGGGACTTTATGCAGGAATCTGCACCAACCCTGCATCTGCATCCAAATATGATTTTGCGGTACCGGAGGGATTTGCCCTCACTGCAATTGCATTGAACTGCGGCGTATACAGAGTTCCGAGGGAAGAACCGGAGAATATGACCATGCAGATCATGAAAGAGCTTCTTCCAGAGGGCGGTACGGAGGAAGAACTGGAGAAGATCGACGTGTTAAATGGCATTACAGATGTGTATCCCCCTGTATTTTGCATGACTTCTGTAGCGGACTTCCAGAAAACACAGGCACCTGCCCTTGTTCAGAAGCTGATGGAGAATAATGTGCCGTTTGTATATCGCGTGTTTGGAGATAAAGTAAATAAACTTGGACATGTGTTCCACTGCGATATTAAGACTATTGACGCGGCTCAGTGCAATGATGCAGAATGCGATTTCTTCCGGGAATTTTGTTTCTGATCGGATATGATATATGGTTGTTGCTGTGAACGGAGTGAACAGTAACACCGTTTTTCACAGAAACCTGCGGTTCGCCACAGGTTTCTTGTTTTATATGGTAAAATTCGATATGCTTAAAACAGGAGAGAATAGATGAAGAAAAAAAGGATTTACTGGCTGGCCGTAATTGTATGCTGCCTTTTCCTGTGGGGCGGGGCTGGAGGAAGGACAGTGCTGGCGGCTGATCATGTGATAACAGATTTTTCCAGAATCTTTTACATACCTGCAGGTGCCGTTTTAAAAGACGG
Source organism: Blautia sp. Sow4_E7 (assembly GCF_052116245.1). Classification (NCBI taxonomy): domain Bacteria; kingdom Bacillati; phylum Bacillota; class Clostridia; order Lachnospirales; family Lachnospiraceae; genus Blautia; species Blautia sp. Sow4_E7. The sequence goes on along the minus strand of NZ_JBQKLL010000025.1, from coordinate 25,652 downwards.
GGATATGCAGGGACTTCGGGAAATTTACGATGATATGGGCTGCATGGCTTACACAGAAGAGGGAGAAGAACTTTATCTGAATGTAATCTGGGACTATTCTGCAATTGATATACGAACTGCAGGTGCCTATGAACTGAAAGGTACGGTACAGCTTCCGGAAGGCTATGTGAGCAAGGCTAAATTACCTGTGTGGACGGCAGAAATCTCAGTACAGAATCCGGGACAGCCAGAGATCCAGGTCTATTCCAGAATGATTTCTGCAGGTATTTACTATTTTCCCTGGATTGCAGACCAGGATCCGGATACCATGACCATCTGGATGCGAAAAGAAGGGGAAGACTGGGTAAATGTAAGTGAGGAAGGGTATGGATTCTGCGATACCGACGGAATGTATCTTTCCTGCCAGAGTATGCTGCCTGGAAATGTGTATACACTGACGGTGACTTATGAGAGAGGAAAAACCCGAAATCTTACTTACCGATATGGGTCAGATGGAGCGCTGGATGTGATCAGTTATCAGCCTGGTACCCTTGGCGATACGCTTAAGAAGGACAGGACCATCCGTTCTATTGAGAGTATAAATGAAAAAGGCCTGCAGCGCTGTATGGTTTATGCAGTGCGGGTAGGGCAAAGTCTGGCAGAGGTAAGAGCAGATCTGGAAGAAACATTTCATATTCTGGGAAGCACCTGTGAGGAATATGAGGATACCGCAGCCCATCCGTCTGTAATGATGCCCTCAGTGTGGGATTTTGACCAGGTAAATACGGCGGTTCCAGGCGTTTACAAGGTGACTGGGACGTTTACTGCTCCCCAGGGATATGAGGCAGATTCCGGGCTTTTAGTGCCGGAGGCGGTGGCTTATGTCACGGTACAAAGAACAGATCAGCCAGAGGTACAGACCTGTTGTATGACAGGTGTGGATACCTTGTACTTTCCAATGGTGCTGGATGCTTTTTTGGACAGCCAGATAAGTGGATTCCAGGTATATTTAAAGAATGCAGGAACCGAAAAAAGAGTAGAAACCGGGAATTTTTATTTTACCAGAAAAGGCCTGTATCTGAAGCGGGGCGGTCTGAAGCAGAACCAGGAATATGGCATTTACGTTCTTTATCCAGGTGGAAGCACAGGCGTGTATACCTTTCAATATGATGAAGACCTGATCACCAATGAACACTGGTATGAGAGAAACTATGCAGACCGGGATGGAAAGGATTTCCCAGATATAGACAATGGTCCGGAGAAAGTGACAGATACGTCTACGATCATGGTAGGAAACCGTCTTTTGGATCTTATACGTATGGGAGAGAAGCAGATCCCTTTTGAAAAAGACGGCGTTCTCATCGAGGTTCCCACAGAGACGGTAAAGGACTGGGAGATTGAAGACCAGGATCAGATCCAGGTGGATATCTCCAGGGAAGGGAATGGAATATCCGTTAAAATTTCTAAAAATGGGAATGAAATTACAGAGATTCCAGGAGCTGTTTTAAAAGTTCCATATACTTCTGAAGATGGGGAACCTACGCTTACAGATGAGGATGGAAATACTTATACTGGTACTGTGGAGGAAACCCAGAAGGTGGCTGTGATCCCTATTGACAAGCCGGGAGAATACACAGTGGAAGAGACACCAGAGGAGGAAGTCTCAGAGGAAGCAGATACAGAGACAGCGGATATCTCCCAGGATGCGGAAGAATTCCATTCGTCTGGTGAAATTCCAACAGAAGCCCAGGAAGAAAGAAAAGAGAAAGATTTGTCAGCACAGCATAAAAAAACGGCTTCTATTGTTGGAAGTATTGTAATTTTGTTAATATTGTTATGGCGTTTGCAAATGGGAAAAGGAAGGAAACTCCGAAAGGGGGGACGGGGTGAAAGAGAACAGGACAAATAAGAAAAGCAGAAAAATGCTGTGGGGGACGGTGCTTATAACCATGGTCCTGTCCTTTATGTTTTTTTATGTATTGTATTGTTCAAACAACAAATATATGACAAGAGAAGAAAAGGCAATACATGGACTTCTCTATGCAGATGGCTCCTATGAAAATCTCCCTGTATATTATCTGTCGAGAGAGTGGGAATACTATCCGGATGTGCTGCTTACACCCAGGGATGATCTGTCAGATTACTATTCCCGTTATATCTCCATAGGAGAATACGGCGGAATGGAGCTTGGAGACCGGGATGGCGATCCATATGGGAGCGGTACCTACCGCCTGCGCATCATGATTCCGTCGGAAGAACATACCTATGGATTATATCTGCCGGAAATATTTTCTGCATATAATCTGTATGTAGATGGAGTTCTGATCGAACAGGTGGGAAATCCGGATCCAGATCATTATGTAGAGCGCATTCAGCATAGAATGTTTACTTTTAAAGCCCATACTTCTGTGGAAATTATGATCGCAGTGACCGATAAGGATTCTGCATCCCCGGGAATCCAGTATGTCCCGGCCTTTGGAAATCCGTTGAAGGTAAATACCATAAGAGGAATCCCGGTATTTATCAATTCTTCTGTATTTACATTAGTGGTTCTGGTTTTGCTGTTTTCCATCTGGGCTTTTTTCAGGACCAGGAGCAGGGCAAATGCGCTGTTTGCGGGAGTGTGTCTTTGTGTGCTGGGATATACCTGTTATCCGCTTTTGTACACTTATGCAGCGCTTCGGGTGCAGCCGTGGTTTTCTCTTGAGATGCTGTTTTATTATCTTGCTTTTCCAGCTATGCTGCTTTTGGAATATGAGATCACGGAACGAAAATATAAATGGATCGGCTGGGTGGTTGTACTTACTGCAGTGCTGGGAGTGGGCGCCACTGTTGCAGGAATTTTTGCAGGAGGAAGTAAGACAGCAGTTCTTTCTTACGGCATTTCCTGGGGAACAGAAGGGTTAAAATGGTTTACTGTGGTCTGTCTGATGATTGCCGCTTTTTTTTATACAGAGGGAGAAGGAAAAATTTCTCTTCTTGCAGGAACTGTGATCTATGCGGTCTCTCTGGCTGCAGACAGAATCTGGCCATTGTATGATCCTATTATCGGGGGATGGTTCCCAGAGTGGGGCGGGACGATCCTGACAGGGATTTTTGGGATGCTTCTTTGGAAAGAATTGACAGAGGGCTACCGCATGCGCCTGATTTACGAAGAGCAATCCAGGCAGATGGAGCTTCGCCTGATGATGCAAAAAGAGCATTATGAGAAGCTGACAGGGGCACTGGAGGAAGCAAGCCGTACCAGGCATGACCTGCGCCAGTATATTCGTACCGCTTCCATGCTGCTGGAACAGGAGCACTATGAAGAACTGAAAGAGTATTTCCACCGGTTTGCCAGGGAAAGCAGTGAAAAAATGCAGACGCCAGTCTGTTACAGCAAGAACATGTCTGTAGATGCAATTCTCCATTATTATGCGGCGCAGCTGGAGCAGCTGGGAGTGGAATTCCGGCATTCTGTGGAGATACCGGCCCAGATGAAAATTACGGATCTGGATATCTGCAGGATTTTTGGCAATCTTCTGGAAAATGCAGTTCGTGCCGTGGAAAATGAGCAGGATTCGGAAGAGGCTTATGTAAATTGCGTGTGTAAAGTGAGAATGGGAAAATTGCTGATCAATATTGAAAACACCTACCACGGGGAATTGAGAAGAAATGGAGAGGTGCTGTATTCCACAAGGCATAGTGGACGTGGAATTGGAACAGCCTCTGTAAGCAAAACAGCGGAAAAATATGGGGGATATGCAGATTTTGCAGCAGAAGATGGAATGTTTCGGGCAAATGTGTTTATCCCGCTTGGAAATCTGGAAGGAAAAAAGTCTGCATGAATGAACGTGCAGACTTTTTAAAATTATGAAAAAAGATAGTTCAGATATTCCTTCTTTATGGCGTTGGCACCCCGCTTGCGGATCTGGACGATTTCCTGATTGTCCAGGAGAAAGCCTTCTTCCAGAGCTTTATGAATGCGGTCCATATTTACCAGACAGCCCCGGTAGCAGGAGAGAAAGCATGGCAGATCCTGGATCAGCTCTTCAAATTTCTGGAAGGTCAGGTAGGTGCGAAGCACACCGGCATCGGTGTGGAGCTGGACTGCATTGTGGAAGGTGTCTGCATATAAAATTGTTTTTACAGGTACCCGTACGAGAGTCCGGTCACAGATCACTTCAATGTATCGTGCATCCTGAGCACTTTTGATTTGGATGGAATCCAGCACTTTTGCCAGCTTCACCGGATCCAACGGTTTCAGAAGATAATAGGTAGCCTGGACGTCGTAGCTGGCGACTGCGAAAGCGTCACTGCTGGTGACAAAAATTAGGGCACAGGAATCCCCCTTCTGACGAAGGTTTAGTGCCACATTCATGCCGTTGCCCTGTTCCATGTAGATATCAAGAAAGACCAGATCATATTTGTCAGGGGTGTAATCCTCCCAAAAGGCGGCAGGAGAGGAAAAGGTGTGCAGCTGAACCGTAAGCTGACGCCTGGCGTAATAATCGCTGACAGTTGCTGCGAGTGTATCAAGATCCTGCTTTACATCGTCAATCATTGCAATATTCAATCGATAAATCCTCCGTAAGAAGTAAATTCAAAATATTATTGTAAATCATAAATTCAAAATATCACCGAAAGTGTCATTTCATCCCATGTGTATTGTTTTTTGAAAATGAATCGGATATAGTAATCTTAAGGTGATGAGCAGCTTGAAAGTAATACTTTTTCGGTATACTTTCTAAGACCTCTCTATAATATCACAAAATACGACAAAAGTGAGGTAGAAAAATGAAAAATTGGAAAAAAGTTATGGCTATGTTATGTACCGCAGCAATGGTTACCGGATTCTCCGCTCCTGTATGGGCTGAAGCAGATGCAGCAGAGGATACTGAGGCAGCAGCAGATGATATCACAGAGCTGACAATGGATATGCTTGACGAAGCTGCATACGAAGGAACATGGTTATCTTTCGAGCAAGGGTTTGACCTCTATGTACCAAGTAACTGGAACGTTCTGGAGATTTCTGATGATGACGCAGCTGATGGACTTATGTTCCAGGCTCAGGATCCAGATTCTGAAGAGGGCGTAAACATGGTAGTGACCGCTACAGATGTTGGAACAGAGTATGATCTGTATTCCATGGCTGATGAGCTTGCTACAGAGTATGAGGATGTTGAGAAAGTTTGCATCAACGGACTCTATGGTGTTACCTTTGAAACCGAAACTACATACGGACTGGCTTTCCTTGAGGATGCTGAGGGCGTTATGTACAACGTTCAGATCGGACCGAAATCTGATGATGTTCAGCCGACCGCTGAGACACTTTTCATCTCTCTGATCAAGACTGAAGACAATACAGCTAATACAGGCGACGAAGCAGCTGACGCAGCAGAAGCAGATGCAGCAGAATAAGAATCTGTAGACTGAAATAAGAAAATAGAACAGGAGTTATACCGCATATCTGTCTATAGAGCAGAAAAGCGGTATAGCTCCTGCTTTTTGTTGCATATTTTTGAAAAATTCCCGGTTCCTCTTTCGTCATTGAAAAGAAAACCGGGAATTTGCTGTTTTTAAATTAGTTTTTCAAAGATTTTTTTAATTTGGCATTCCATTTCTGCACGATCAATGGATTCATTTTCACCTTCTTACGGTCGTAAGTGATCAGTCCGTTGGTTTCTTCCTCGATATCTGAGAGCTGGGTGTAAATGGCAGCGGAATATCCTTTTTTTACAGAAGGGACGATGGTGCTTTCCATAAGTCTGGAAAAGCCGTCTGTGAGAGCCTCGCTGGTGGTGAATTTCTTATATCCGTACACATTTTTGCAGGCGCTGTGTTCTGGCAGGCGAAGAGAATAGCCGCCAAATTCGGAAAGAGCAAGCACACGGTCTGATTTGGGAACCGGAAGTCCAAGGAAATAGTAGTGAAGACTGTTGATATCTCCACATCCCTGGTCGAACCATCCGCTGGCAGAATCCACAAGACGGGAAGAATCCAGCCGGTGGATAAAATCTGTCACCTTTTTCGTGGAAAACTGTCCCCATCCTTCATTAAATGGAACCCATGTCACAATGGAAGGATGGTTGTACAGAGCCTTTATCATGTCCCGGATATCATCTATATATTCCTGGCGTCCATTCTCATCTGTGCGGGAAAGAAGGCGGGCGTGGATATCTTTTACCGGAATGCGCATCCAGTTGAAAAGAGTGGCAAGATAAGTGACAAACCAGTGATGGTAATCGGAACCTCCGTTTGGCATGTCCTGCCATACCAGCATCCCCATGCGATCGCAGTGGAAATACCAGCGGTCTGCCTCGATTTTGCCATGCTTGCGGAGCATGTTAAAGCCAAGCTCCTTCATAGCACGAATGTCGTAGATCAGGGCTTCGTCAGAAGGTGCGGTGTAAAGTCCGTCGGGCCAGTATCCCTGATCCAGAACGCCGCTCTGGAAGTAAGGCTGGTTATTCAGGAAAAAGCGTGGATAACCGTCGTCTGCCATCTGCACATCGCACTTACGCAGGGCAAAATAGCCAAGAATCCGGTCACTGCCAAATTCCAGGGAATAGGGATAAAGCCAGGGCTCTTTGGGATTCCAGGCTTTTTGTTCTTCCTCTGGAATGGAGAGGACAGCTTCTTTTCCTGGCTTTATGACGGCTGTGAGAATCTCGCCCGCACACAGTTCCTCCTTTAATCCATCTGCGTCAAGGAGAACTGGTGGGTAAACCTTGCAGATGATAGAAGCTGGATCTTCCGGGTTCGTGTGATCTGAAAACGTAGAAGGAGGGGGCGTTTGCGTGCCCTGGGCAGCTGCATCTGAAATATGCCTGGAGACTGTACGGACTCTCATTCGAACCAGTCCTTCGTCAAAATCCGGTGTGGTGCGCACGTCTCTTATGTAATCATTTGGAACAATTTCCATCCACACCGTCTGCCAGATCCCGCTCTGGGCAGTATAGAACATGCCGCCTCTTTTTAGCTGCTGTTTGCCTCTGGCGTGGTAGGAGGTATCGCTGAAATCGTGGACGCTGATCAAAATAGAGATGGTGAGATCTTCCGCGATAAAATCCGTAATATCTGTGTGAAAGGGAAGGTAACCACCCTTATGGTAAGCTGCAAATTTCCCATTAATGTACACGCTGCAGATCTGATCCACAGCTCCGAAATGGAGAAGAAGCCGCTCCTTTCTCCTGTCCAGGCAGTTTTCTGGGAGCTGGATGATGTGGGAATACCATAAGGTCTCATCAGGAAGAAGCTGTCGGTTCACCTGGGAAAGAGGCGCTTCTGGGGAAAAAGGCACCAGGATCTGGCCGTCAAATGGGAAGTTTTCATTTTCGTAAAATTGCCATGGCAGAATACGGCTGTCTGTGATCAGATAATCCCACATTCCGTTCAGATTGATCCAATGTCTTCGTACCATGCCTGGTCTTGGATATTCTTTTAAGGTCTGTCCCTGGGCAGCCGCCCCGGTCCAGATGGTTTCCAGATTTTTCAAATATAGATCCTCCTTAAATGGTAAAGTTTATTTACGAAAAGTATGAAAAAATAATTATCATGATATCTTTTATTATACACGAAATACCGTACTTTGCAATTGAAATTGCCAGGAGAAGGTTCAAAAGTTGTAATTGAAAAAGCAGGCGGGTTATGTTACGATAGAAGATACTGATGGAGGGGAAAAAATGAATCAAACACAAAACAAAAACCTGCTGACAGAAGGTTCCATCTGGAAAAAGCTGATGGGCTTTGCATTTCCACTTTTTCTGGGAAATCTGTTTCAGCAGCTGTACAATACGGCAGATTCCCTGATCGTGGGAAACTTTCTGGGAAGTGATTCGCTGGCTGCAGTAAGCTCATCTGGCAGCCTTACTTTTTTGCTGGTAGGATTTTTCCAGGGCCTGGCAATGGGAGCAGGCGTTATCATTGCCAGGTATTTTGGGGCAAGACAGAAGAAGGAGCTTCACAGAGCCATTCATACTACCGTTGCATTTGGTATCTTATGCGGTATTCTTCTTACAATTGGCGGTGTTGTGCTGGCACCGAAGATCCTGATTCTGATGAAGACACCGGCGGATATTCTGCCGAAATCTACTTTATATTTCCAGGTGTATGCTATGGGATCCCTGGGACTGGTTCTTTATAACAATTTCGTAGGTATCATGCAGGCGGTGGGAGACAGCCGTCATCCCTTGTATTATCTGATCTTTTCATCTTTATTGAACGTTACCCTGGACATGGTATTTGTAGGCGGAGTTGGAATGGGCGTGGAGGGCGCAGCTTTTGCAACGATTATTTCCCAGTTTGTAAGTGCTTTTTTGTGTCTTTATCGTCTGATGAAAAAGAGCCCGGAGGAATATACCGTTTCCCTGAAAGAAATCTGTCTGGATCCTTATATGCTGAAGCAGATCGTATCCAACGGTCTTCCGGCCGGCGTGCAGAATTCTGTGATCGCCATTGCAAATGTGGTGGTACAGTCCAATATCAACAGCTTCGGCAAGCTGGCAGTGGCTGGCTGCGGAGCCTATTCCAAGGTGGAAGGGTTTGGATTTTTGCCGATTACCTGTTTTTCTATGGGACTGACCACATTTATCAGCCAGAATCTTGGGGCGAAGAAGTATGACAGGGCGAAAAAAGGTGCACGTATTGGCATTTTGTGCAGTATTTCCATGGCAGAGGTGGTGGGGATCATTGTGTATTTTGCAAGCCCGGTGCTGATCGCAGCTTTTAACAGCGATCCGGAAGTGGTTGCCTATGGAGTGAAGCAGGCCCATGTGATCACCTTGTTTTACTTTCTGCTTGCGTTTTCCCACTGTATTGCAGGGCTTATGCGAGGCGCGGGGAAAGCTACTGTGCCGATGTTCGTTATGCTGGGCTGCTGGTGCCTGATCCGTGTGACCTATATTACCATTGCTGTGAGACTGCGTCCGGTGATCCAGACTGTATTCTGGGCGTATCCGCTGACCTGGTCTTTAAGCTCCATCCTGTTTTTGATCTTCTATCTGAAATCAGACTGGATCCACGGCTTTGAGAAGAAAAGGAAATAAAAAGGAGTTAACATTTTTATGAATGTGCTGAATATCGAACATGTAAGCAAGATTTTTGGAGATAAAAAGATTTTTGATGATATTTCTTATGGAATCCATGATGGGGACAAGATTGGAATCATCGGAATCAACGGGACTGGTAAAAGTACTCTTTTGAAGATCATTGCAGGGGAAGAAGAGACGGACGAGGGACAGGTGATCTCCCAGAATGGACTGCGGATCACCTATCTGCCCCAGATGCCGGATTTTCCAAAGGGAGCCATTGTGCAGGATTATGTAGCCGATGGGAAGTGGCAGAAGGACTGGAGCACTGAGAGTGAGGCCCGGAATATTTTAAACAAACTGGGGATCACCGAGCATGATGTGCCGGTAGAACAGCTTTCCGGCGGACAGAAGAAACGTGTGGCTCTGGCCCGTACTCTGGTGAATCCTTCAGATGTGCTGATCCTGGACGAGCCAACCAACCATCTGGACAATGAGATGGTGACCTGGCTGGAGGACTATCTGAACCGGTTTAAGGGCGTTGTGATCATGGTTACCCATGACCGTTACTTCCTGGATAAGGTTACCAATAAGATCCTGGAGATCAGTCACGGAAAGCTATATTCCTATGATGCCAACTATTCCGGCTTTCTGGAATTGAAGGCGCAAAGAGAAGAGATGGAGCTGGCTTCCGAGAGAAAGAGACAGAGTATTCTCCGCATGGAACTGGAGTGGGCAAAGCGTGGCTGCCGCGCCAGAAGCACCAAGCAGCGCGCCCGTCTGGAACGCCTGGAGGCCTTAAAAAGCGGCAAAGCACCTACTCAGGACCTGGATGTGCAGATGGATTCCGTGGAGACCAGAATGGGAAAGAAAACTGTGGAGCTTCACCATATCTCCAAAAAGTATGGGGATAAGGTGATCCTGGATGATTTCGATTATATTGTGCTGCGAAATCAGCGGCTTGGGATCATCGGACCCAATGGCTGTGGAAAGTCCACTTTGATCCGTATTATTGACGGGATGGTAGAGCCGGATTCTGGCACTGTGGAGATTGGAGAGACCATCAAGATCGGCTATTTTGCCCAGGAAGTGCCGGATATGGATGGAAATCAGAGGGTGATCGACTACATCCGTGATGTGGCAGAGTTTATTCCTACCCGTGATGGCAGGATCAGTGCTTCCATGATGCTGGAACGTTTCCTTTTTGACTCTGCTATGCAGTACACACCGGTTGCCAAGCTTTCCGGTGGGGAGAAGAGACGTCTGTATCTTTTGAAGGTGCTGATGGAAGCTCCCAATGTGCTTCTTCTGGATGAGCCAAGCAATGATCTGGATATCCCCACTTTGACTATTCTGGAGGATTATCTTTCTACTTTTTCCGGAATCGTGATCACAGTGTCTCATGACCGTTATTTTCTGGATGATGTGGTTGACCGTATTTTTGCTTTCGAGGGAGATGGAAAGCTGACCCAGTATGAGGGCGGTTATACAGACTATGCAGAGGCGCGGGCACGAAACTATGGTGCCGGAAGTGGTGCGTCTGGCGGTGCTGGCCTGGTGAATAAGACGGCTTCTGGAAGTGCGATTGGAGAAGATGAGCCGAAGAAAGCTACCAAAAAGGACTGGAAGCAGGGGCAGAAGTCCGAGAAGCTGAAATTTTCTTATAAAGAAGAGCGGGAATATGCCACTATTGATGAGGATATCGCGAAATTGGAAGAGAAGATTGCCAGGCTGGAAAATGATATGATGGCAAATGCAACCAATTCGGTGAAGCTTCGTGAGATCATGGCAGATAAAGAGGCAGCAGAACAGCAGCTGGAAGAGAAAATGGACCGTTGGGTATATTTAAATGATCTGGCGGAGAAGATCGAGGCACAGAAGAATAATGGATAAAGATGGCAGGACATTGCCGGTTTCGAAAACGCATAAGGAAAAAGAAGCGGGAAATTCCCGAAATGAGAGCAATGAAGTGTTTCGACGGATTCCGAAAATTGACAGGATCATGGGAATGGAACCTGCAAAAGAGCTGGCCGGGCAATATGGATACACGGCTGTGCGGGACGCTGCCAGGGAGGCTGAGGAGCAGCTGAGGGCTGATCTGCTGCAGGTGGTTCTGGCTAATGGAAATGCAGTCGCAGAACAGAAACCGGTTAGCTGGAAGGAAGAACAACGGATAAGGCTGTGTGATATAAGCGTTGCAAAAAAGATGGGTTCGAAAGATTATGAAGCGTATATTTTGCAGGAGATGAGACAGCTTCTTTCCTGTGGAAGCCGGAAGAGAATGCAGCGGGTGATCAATGCTACCGGCGTGATCCTCCACACCAATCTTGGAAGAGCACCGCTGGGAGAGCGCCTGGTGTCAGAACTAGTGCCTTTGATGACTGGATATACCAATCTGGAAATAGATCTGGAAGATGGGAAAAGAGGCAGCAGGTATGACCATTTTGCAAGTAATCTGTGCAGGCTGACGGGAGCAGAGGCTGCTATTGCGGTGAACAATAATGCGGCAGCGGTACTGGTTATGCTGACAGCGCTGGCTTCTGGAGGGGAAACCATTGTTTCCAGAGGGGAGCTTGTGGAGATCGGGGGTAAGTTCCGGATTCCGGATGTGTGCAGCCAGAGCGGAACCACACTTGTAGAGGTGGGAACCACCAACCGGACCTATCTTCAGGATTACGAAAATGCTGTGACTGAGAATACCGCAGCCTTTCTGAAGGTGCACACCAGCAATTACCAGATTACCGGGTTTACCCACGAACCGGAGCTGGCCGAACTTGCAAATATGGCTCATAGCCGCGAAATTCCCTTTCTGGTGGACTTTGGAAGCGGCAGCCTTGTGGATATGGCATCCTATGGAATCCAGCCGGAAAAAACGGTACAGGAGCTTTTGAAGAAGGGGGCAGATATTGTTTCTTTCAGCGGAGATAAGCTGCTGGGCGGCCCCCAGGCGGGAATCCTGGTGGGACGTAAGGATCTGATCGAGAAGATTTCGAAGCATCCTCTTATGCGGGCGCTGCGGATCGATAAATTTACAGCTGCGGCACTGGATAAGACGGTGGGTATTTACCTGGATGACAGGAAGCTGGAAGAAGAGCTTCCTGTTTACGAAATGATGGGACGGAGCATTGAGGAACTAAAAGCCAATGCAGGGTGCCTTATGGACGAATTGCTTGGAAAAACGGAATTTGAATATAGGATCCTTTTTCCCGAAAATGAGTACAAAATGCCACCGCCGCAGAATCCCATCGGGGGAGGAACCACGCCGGGAAAAACACTGCCGGGTGTAGCTCTGGCCATAAGAAGCAAGGCGGGGAATGACTGCTCAGCACAGGAGGTCAGTGCGCGCTTGAGAGGATTGGAAGTTCCGGTGATCGGTCATATTGTGGATGACTGGGTTTATCTGGAAATGCGGACGATCCAGCCTGGTGAGATTGAAATATTGAGAAAAGAATTAAAAGAGATATAAAATGAAACTCCCTTATTACGCCCCGGTTTGCAAAAGGTAAAGATGCAAAACGAAACGTAATAAGGGAGTTTTGTAATTACCAGATTATTTACCCATATGCCAGGCCAGTCTTACACTTGCAGAGTGGATCTGTCCGGTAAGCCAGTCGCAGTCATTGGTGATCCAGTCCATAATGCCAAGCTGGCGGGTTTCCCAGGCAACGGTAGCTTCGTGAGCCTCCGGTGTTTCCTCTGTCTCCATAGTAGTGTCAATCTCATTATAGCCGAAAATATATCCGCCTGCGCTCCAGATGCTGAAGTTGCTGTCCGGGCCTGGATCGATCTTGTCGCCTCTTGCAGCAACCAGTCCGTCGTGTCTTGCCTTGTATTCTTCCTCACAGCCTGGTTTCAGCTTCGTCATAAACATTCTGTGGCGGATCAGTTCCTTGTTTTCGCGGACAATTCCGAAATTGTGATACATCAGGCGCATGTTTTCGCCAGGAGTGGAAATCCAGGTAAAGGTGTCATCAATCCTGGAAGTGAGCGCCTGGATCTTAGCCTTTTTCTCTTCCGAAAATTCGTTGTTTTCGTCTGTTTCGTAGTATCCGAAAATCAGGGATTCGCAGTTCCAGATGCTGAAATTATGTACCTTCTCCTGATCCAGAAAAGCGGTAAGCTCCGGCCAGATTTCCCCTAATTTCTGGCGGTATTCATTCTTTTTCCCTTCTTTGATCTCCATAGCAAAACTGTGTCTTTCCATAAGAAAATTCCTCCGTTTTATAAAAATAATATTGTATATGCCCTGGTAATCCTTAGAAAATTCCATTGGCAAATATAAAACTAAGATGTTTGCTGCGGTTGATATTCTGCAGGTCATGCCGCTGCAAACAGCCATTATCTAGAAAAGAATAGGTTACTGTTCACTCCGTGACCAGTAACCGCTTCGCGATGCACAGAAATCATGCATTCGCATGATTTCGCGCCGCAATTCTCGGGTTTTCTGTGAACTACGTTCACAAAAAACACCTCGCGGAACATTACCAGTGAACAGTAACAAGAATAGCACAATTTTTCATAGAAATCCACCCTTATATTGACATCTGGCACGTACTTATATACAATAAGAGAACTGGCCTTTGGGCTTAATTACAGAAGAGAGGGGATTATTTTTGGAAAAAGAAGTAAAAGTTCAGGAAAATAAAATGGGCGTTATGCCAGTGGCGAAGCTTCTGCTTACCATGTCTGTGCCCATGATGATTTCCATGCTTGTCCAGGCACTTTATAATATTGTGGACAGTATGTTCGTGGCAAAATTAAGTGAGAGCGCACTTACCGCGGTTTCCCTTGCCTTTCCGGTGCAGAACCTGATGATCGCAGTGGGAACGGGTACCGGAGTTGGTATCAATGCGCTGGTATCCCGCGCCCTTGGGGAAAAGAAGAACGAGTACGCCAACAGCGCGGCAAACAATGGTATTTATCTTGCCATTTTCAGTTTTATCGGATTCGCTATCGTGTGCGGACTGTTTGCACCGGCGTTTTTCAGTGTGCAGACTTCTGATCCGCAGATTCTGGAATATGGTGTGGATTATGTGAGAGTGATCGGGATTATGTCTTTCGGACTGTTTATCCAGCTGGTAAGTGAGAAGCTGCTGCAGTCTACAGGAAAGACGGTTTATTCCATGCTGACACAGCTTTTAGGCGCGATCATCAATATCATTCTGGATCCGATCATGATTTTCGGATTATTCGGATTCCCGAGAATGGAGGTAACAGGTGCAGCTCTTGCAACGGTAACCGGACAGATCATTGCAGCGATCATTGGTGTGGTCATTAACATTAAGCTGAATAAAGAATTGCATATTTCTCTTACGAAATACAAGCTTTCCGGACCGGTGATCCGCGGCATTTACAGCGTAGGCTTCCCGTCCATTATCATGGCTTCCGTAGGTTCTGTTATGACCTTTGGAATGAATAAGATCCTCATGGGATTTACTTCCACAGCCACTGCAGTATTTGGCGTATACTTCAAGCTTCAGAGCTTTATCTTTATGCCGGTGTTTGGACTGAACAACGGAATGGTTCCCATTGTTGCTTACAATTATGGTGCCCGAAAACCAGAGCGTATTACGAAAGCCATTAAGCTCAGCATTATTTATGGTGTATGTATTATGCTGGCCGGTTTCGCGGTGTTCCAGCATTTCCCGGAAAGTCTTCTTGGAATCTTCAGTGCCGCTGATGACATGCTGGCAATCGGCATCCCAGCCCTCCGGACCATCAGCCTCAGCTTCCTGATCGCAGGATTTTCCGTGGTAGCGTCATCCGTATTCCAGGCATTGGGACACGGCTTTTTAAGCCTTGTAGTGTCGGTCCTTCGTCAGCTGGTAGTGCTGCTTCCAGCCGCATTTATTCTGTCAAAAGTTGGCGGCCTTGGTGCCTGCTGGTGGGCGTTCCCGATCGCAGAAGTATTCTCTGGCGTAATCTGTTTCGTGTTCATCCGCTACGCATACAAGAAAGAGATTCACCCGCTTTACGAAAAGTAGAATAATAGAAAAATGAAAGCCTCTGGGACTTCGGTTTCGGAGGCTTTTGTTATACAGCAAAACAGGGAATCCATAATTAGGATTCCCTGCTAAAAACGGTAATATTAAGTTTTATGCCATATGTACGGTCACATGATACTCGGTTTTTCCATCCTCTACTGGAACTACATTTCCATCCACATGTTTGCCATCTACTTCCAGATAAGCAACTCCCTTTTCCACATTGCTCGGGTTCTTAACGTCGAAGTAGTAGGTAGCACCGCGGAAGCGGCGGGTAAGAGTAAAGTCACCGAAGCCTTCCGGAATACACGGATCAATAGAAAGTCCGTCGTAGGATGGCTGTACACCCAGGATCGCCTGGGAAAGATTTACGAAAGTCCATGCAGCAGTTCCGGTCAGCCAGCTGTTCTTCGCTTCGCCATGGCGGGCTGCATCACGTCCTGCGATCATCTGAGAGTAAACATAAGGCTCTGTACGATGGATCTCACTGATGTTCTCAATATAAGACGGGCAGGTCTTTTTATAAATTTCAAAAGCGCGGTTTCCACGTCCGATCACTGTTTCTGCAATGGAAATCCATGGATTATTATGGCAGAAGATTCCAGCATTTTCCTTGTATCCCGGTGGGTAGGAAGAAATTTCACCAAGATTCAGGTAATATCTGGTGTAAGCCGGCTGGTGAAGCATAATGCCGTACTTGGTATCCAGACGCTCCTTAACAGAATCCAGAGCCTTCTTAGCCAGACCTTCCTTTACACCGATTCCGGCGATAATACAGAAGCCCTGCGACTCAATAAAGATCTGTCCCTCTTCACACTCATGGGAACCAACCTTCTGGGAAGCGGCATCGTAAGCACGAAGGAACCATTCTCCATCCCAGCCGGCATCAAGAACTGCCTGATACATTTCATCAACAGCCTTCTGCGCGATCGCTGCGTCTTCCTCTTTACCAACACGTCTGCAGATCTCTGCAAACTCATTGCCATATTTTACATACATACCTGCAATAAATACAGATTCTGCAACCGGTCCCTCAGATGGTCCAGTGGTCTGGAAGGACTCACCTGGTTCATTGGAGAAGCAGTTCAGGTTCAGGCAGTCATTCCAGTCAGCACGTCCGATCAGTGGAAGTTTGTGCGGTCCAAGATGGGTGCGGCTGTATTCGAAGGAACGGCGAAGGTGCTCAAACAGCGGAGCCGCTTTTTCCATATGGCAGTCAAAAGCAACCATCTCGTCCAGAATGGAATAATCTCCAGTTTCTTTTAAATAAGCTGCCACAGCTGCAATCAGCCACAGCGGGTCATCATTAAATCCGCTTCCGATATCCAGGTTGCCCTGCTTGGTAAGAGGCTGGTACTGATGGTAAGCACTTCCGTCTTCAAACTGGGTAGCGGCAATGTCCAGGATTCTCTCTCTTGCACGCTCCGGGATCAGATGTACGAATCCAAGAAGATCCTGGCAGGAATCACGGAAGCCCATTCCGCGGCCTGTTCCAGATTCATAGTAAGAAGCAGAACGGGACATATTAAAGGTTACCATACACTGGTACTGGTTCCAGATATTTGCCATACGGTTTACATGTGGATCCTGGCTCTCTACATGATAGCGGGAGAGAAGATCATCCCAGTAAGCGTTCAGAGTAGCGAAAGCTGCATTTACCTGTTCGGAAGTAGCGAATTTCTCCATGATCTTCTTAGCCGGATCTTTCTTGATCACGTTTAAAGCTTCCCATTTGTTGTCTTTCGGGTTTTCGCAATAGCCAAGAAGGAAAACAAATTCTTTCTCTTCGCCAGGTGCCAGGGAAACGTTGATCTGCTGGCTGGCGATCGGATACCATCCGCTGGCAACAGAATTGTGGCTCTTGCCTTCCTCTACGACAATAGGAGCATTGTTGCCTCTGCCAAGACCTAAGAACTCATCACGGCTGGTATCGAAACCGTCTACAGGGGCATTTACGGTAAAGAAGCTATAGTGATTACGGCGCTCACGGTATTCGGTCTTATGGTAAATAGTGCTGCCAATGATCTCAACTTCGCCGGTACTTAAGTTTCGCTGGTAGTTGGTCATATCATCCACTGCATTCCAGAGACAGAACTCTACATAAGAGAATAACGAAACCTTTTTCGCTTTATCAGAATTATTCTTAAGTGTCAGCTTGTTGATCTCGCAGGCGGTATCAACTGGGACGAAAGCCAGAAGATCAGCGGCCAGGCCATTTTTCTCACCGTGGAAACGGCTGTAGCCAAGTCCGTGGCGGCACTCATAAACATCAAGAGGGGTGCGGGTTGGCATTGCACCTGGATTCCATACCGTATCGCCATCTTTGATATAGTAGTATTTTCCGTTGGAATCTACCGGAATGTTATTGTAGCGGTAACGGGTGATGCGGAGCAGCTTCGCATCTTTATAGAAGCTGTATCCGCCGCAGGTATTGGAGATCAGTGTAAAGAAATCCTGGGAGCCAAGGTAGTTGATCCAGGGTAATGGAGTATCTGGTGTAGTAATGACATATTCTTTATTGACGTCATCGAAATGTCCGAAATTCATAGTGAACCTCCTTAAATTTTAGTGAAGTTATTCTTTGTTATTAGCCTAGTTACATAGCTGATTCGTTTTAACAGTTGTTTCTAAATGAGTAAATGCACTAGTTGAAATTGTGAGATAATTAACATACGAAAACGAATAAGTAAAGGCAATAAGAAATAATAGTAAAGAATAATGGTATATATTTGCCCTTAGTATAATAGAAAGACTGATTAAAAGCAACATAAAAATTACAGTAATAATTAAATCTATTATATATTACAAATCAGAGATTTACAGCACGAAAGTTTTCGCGAAAAGTTTTCGAAAAGCATTTGTGTTCTCTGCCAAACTGTTAAAAACACACATATCCAAATTGTGCAATAGGTAGAATGACGTGAAAACGCACAAAAAATGGCAAAAACCACTTGATTTTTTGTGCACTAGGGGATATTATAAGCTCACGAAAACGATTTAGAGATGACAGGAAAGAAAAACAGGAAAGAGTGAGGCAAGCATATGGTTTCCATGAAAGAAATCGCAAAAAAATGTAATGTCTCAGTCGCCACTGTCAGTAAAGCATTAAATGGTTACTCCGACATCGGAGAGGAAACAAAAAACTACATATTAAGAACGGCTTCAGAGATGGGATATCTTCCCAACTCATCGGCAAGAGCTTTGAAGACGAAGCGAACCTTTAACCTGGGAGTCTTATTTGTGGACGAGGCCCGAAGCGGTCTTACACATGATTACTTCAACAGAGTATTGGAAAGCTTCAAAAGCACCGCAGAAGCGAAAGGCTATGACATCACTTTTACAAGCGGAAATGTTTCCGGTAAGAGGATGACCTACCTGGAGCACTGCAGATACCGGGGCGTAGATGGAGTGGTAATGGCCTGTGTGGATTTTACCGCAGAAGAGGTTCAGGAGCTTCTCCTATCAGACATTCCGGTGGTGACCATCGATCATATCTGTGATGGAAGGATATCGGTAGTATCCAACAACATCCAGGGAATGGAAGAACTTGTTACCTATATATATAAGAAGGGACACCGCAAGATCGCTTACATTCACGGAGATGACACATCGGTTACCAAGAACCGTCTTGGAAGTTTTTACCGGACCCTGCAAAGGCTGGGAATTGAAGAACCGGATGAATATGTAAAGCCATCTTTTTACAGAGATGCTGATCTGGCAGGTGAGAGAACCGGCGAACTCCTGGATTTAAAGGATCCGCCAACCTGTATTCTCTATCCTGACGATTATGCAGCGATGGGAGGGATAAACGAGATACGGGAAAGAGGACTTCGGATACCAGAAGATGTTTCAGTAGTTGGCTACGATGGAATCAACATCGCCCAGGTTCTTGAACCCAAGCTTACAACCCTTTGCCAGGATACAGCGGCAATCGGAAGGATAGCAGCAGAAAGGCTGATTGAGCTGATTGAGCACCCGAAGACAACAGTCATTGAGAAATACACAGTTGATGGAACTCTTTTTAAAGGAGCTTCCGTGAAAACTTTGTATCCTCAGAAAAATTTCAAGTAGTTATTAAAAAAATTAAAAAGATATAATTTTAAAGGAGGAAGTAACATGAAGAAAAAAATGGTGAGCGTATTATTAACAGCTTCTATGCTGGCAGGAATGACAATGTGTGCAGTTCCGGTTATGGCAGAAGGAGATACCCCGGAGAATGAAGTTACCGGTGACGCTTCCGCAGATGATTCCTTTGTAGTATGGGGATGGAACGACGATATCAAGAAAATTCTTGATGGACCATTCAAAGAGGCTTATCCAGATGATTACGAAAGAATCGTATTCGTAAACACAGGCGGATCTGACTACTATCAGAGCAAACTGGATCCTGTACTTGATGATCCTTCAAATGAATTATATCCGGATATGATGGGTCTGGAAGTTGACTACGTTCAGAAATATGTAAACAGTGACTGGGTACAGAACGTAGCAGATCTTGGAATTACAGCTGATGATTATGCAAACAGCTATCAGTACAACCTGGATCTTGGATCCGATGTAGATGGAAACGTAAGAGCACTGTTCTGGCAGGCAACTCCTGGATGCTACGCAGTTCGTGCAGATCTGGCTGAGAAATATCTTGGAACAACAGATCCGGCAGCTTTAGCTGAGAAATTCAAAGATCTGGATACCATCGTTGCTACAGCTAAAGAAGTTAACGATGCTTCCGGCGGAAAATGCAAACTGTTCTCCGGCTATGATGAGATCAAACGTAGCCTGACCGGTTCCAGAACCCAGGGCTTCTATGATGAGAACGATAAGATCACAATCGATGACAACATCAAGACATACATGGAAACAGCTAAGACTCTTTATGACGAAGACCTTACCTTCAACACAGATCAGTGGAGCGCTGACTGGAGTGCAAACATGAGCGGTGACGGAGAAGAGTCCAATGCAGCACTTGCATATATGGGATGCCCATGGTTCGTATACTGGTGCTTAACAGATGAGTGGAAAGACAACACAATCCTTGTTCCTACCCAGACAAAATGCTATTGGGGTGGCACAGGACTTGCAGCTACAACAGATTGCGCAGATACCGAGCTTGCAGCTAAGATCATGAAATTCTTCACATGTGACGAAGATGGAATGGTTGCAATCAACGCTCTGAACTCTGACTATGTAAACAACACAGCAGCTGTCAGCAAGATCATCGACGCTGGAACATCAGCAGATGGCAACGGATATCTGTATCCAGACGCTGGACAGAACTTCATGGAGTTCTTCCTTCCATTAGCAGACGGACTTGATGCTTCTATGGTAACAGCAGAAGATCAGCAGATCCTTTCCCTTATGGATACTCAGACCAAGGCTTATGCTACAGGCGAAAAAGATCTTGATACTGCAATCGCAGATCTGACCGCATCTATCCATGATACATTCTCTTACCTGAGCGCAGAATAATCTGGCTTAAGAGTTTGTGAGGTCAATGATTCATAAGTAAGTAGTGAGTGTGCTGCTTCTTCCCAAAAGAAGGAGCAGCACATTCTTATATATGACATGCGAGCAGCTGCTTTTGCTATGAGAAGCAGAATGACTGCCAGTGGCAGAGGAGGATGGCGCAGAAGTCCCAAGTGGCAGGCACTCCCGCCAGTGTCAGGCATTCTGCCTGGGAAAAGCAGGCAACTTCAGACAGGAGGCTGTTATGAATAAGAAAAAGAAAAAAATGATCGATTATGGAAGGTACGGCTACTTCTTTATTGCACCGTTTTTTATCACTTATCTGGTGTTCCAGTTATGGCCGCTGATCAATACCTTCTATTATAGTACCTTATCCTATTACAAACGTAATGGACGTGAATTTATGGAGTTTGCAGGATTTCAGAATTTTGCAAACATTTTGGGAATGACTGCAGGCGAGAGAGGATATGTACTCAGCTATCTGAAAAATACTCTGGTAATGTGGGGCTGTAACTTTGTTCCGCAGATTCTGGTTTCCCTTCTTCTGGCAGTCTGGCTGACAGATGAGAAGGTTAAGGTAAAAGGAACCGGCGCTATGAAGGTTATCGTTTATCTGCCAAGTGTTATTACCGCAGCTTCTGTTTCCGTACTGTTTAAATCCTTATTTTCCCAGTATGGACCGATTACTCAGACTTTAAAAGACTGGGGAATTTTAAGCAAGAACTTTGACTTTATGTCCAGCGTAGCAGGAAGCCGTGGATTGATCTCCACAATCCTGTGGTGGATGTGGTTTGGTAATACGACCCTGCTTCTGATCTCCGGTGTTCTAGGTATTGACCCAGGACTTTTCGAGGCAGCTGATATTGATGGTGCAACAGGCTGGAAGAAATTCCGCTACATCACCTTACCGCTTTTGAAACCAATTATGCTGTACACACTGGTTACCTCCGCAATCGGTGGTCTTCAGATGTACGATATCCCGGCACTGTTCAACGTTCCGGAGACTGGACTTGTTGGTCTGCCAGATGACAAGACTACTACAATGGCAATGTACATTATGCGTCTGTACAACAGCGATGTTGGAAAGGCAGCAGCCGTTTCCGTAGTACTGTTTATTATTACTTTGGTTGTCAGTCTGATCCTGTTTGCCACTATGAGCGACAGTGAAGACAGACGTATGAAAAAAGAGCAGAAACAGCGTAGAAAGGCAGGTGGAAGATAATGAGTAAAGCCGCAACAGTAGACAGCTACAGCAAAAATATGCTGCATCAGAAAGTCTTCCGTACCATTATTTGTATTTTATTCTGTATTATTGCACTTTTGCCATTTGTTCTTCTGGTTATGAACGCAACAAGAGATTCCGAGTCCATTAAGGCTGGTGTTTCCCTGATTCCGTCCACACACCTGATCGAGAACTGGAAAAACCTGATGATCAAGCAGAATGGTATGCAGATCACTTTGCAGAAAGCGATCATCAACTCTGCAACCATTACCATTCCTGGAACCTTCCTGTCAGTTTATTTCTCATCTCTGACAGCTTATGGTATCCATGTATATGATTTCAAATTTAAGAAATTTGCATGGGCATTTATTATGGCAGTTATGATGGTACCAAGCCAGATTTCCATTATCGGTTTCTACCGTTTCATGCT
This sequence comes from Blautia sp. Sow4_E7, assembly GCF_052116245.1. Classification (NCBI taxonomy): domain Bacteria; kingdom Bacillati; phylum Bacillota; class Clostridia; order Lachnospirales; family Lachnospiraceae; genus Blautia; species Blautia sp. Sow4_E7. The sequence continues at coordinate 3,566 of NZ_JBQKLL010000025.1, read as the reverse complement.
GGATCTGAAGCTGATCGATACATATGTTCCGCTGATCATTCCTACCATTGCAGCTCCGACCGTTGTTTTCTTTATGAAACAGTACATGGAGAGCACCCTTTCCCTGGAAATGATCGAGGCAGCCAGAATCGACGGTTCCAGAGAGTGGAATACTTTCAACAAAATTATTCTGCCGATCATGAAACCGGCAGTTGCCACACAGGCGATCTTCCAGTTTATTGCACAGTGGAACAACCTGTTTACACCTACCATTTTGCTAACAACAGACTCCAAGAAAACCCTTCCTATGTTCGTACAGCTGCTGAGCTCCAACCAGTTCCGTACTGACTATGGTGTAGTTTACGTAGGACTGTTTGTTACCATTATCCCGCTGGTTGTTGTATACCTGGTACTTTCCAAGTATATCGTTGCTGGTGTTGCACTTGGCGGTGTGAAGGGCTGATGGGCGTGTATGGAATTATTTGACTAAGAAAAATATTATAAAAAATGAGAGTATGGCCGGGGGAAAAATCTTCCGGTCATATTTTTAGCTCTTTTTCGAAAAATAATTTAGTGGTGCTGAAATTTGTTGAGATTTTTGGTATTTTCAGGTGGCAAACTAAGAATTATATGTTATACTGATTTGGTGTCATTTGCCACGCAAAAAGGTAAATCTTTCTGTGACAAGGGTAAGAAGCAGCGTTTGCTGCGCAAACTTTGTATTGGAAATGGCATAGGATAAATTGGACGAGGTTATTATTTTATGGGTTATCAGGAAACAATCACATTTATTCTGGAAATGATCGGAACCATTGCGTTTGCGGCGTCAGGTGCTTTGGTGGGATCGGAGCAGAAGATGGATATTTTCGGAATTTCGGTACTGGGTGTGATCACGGCTGTTGGCGGTGGGATGATCCGTGATGTGACGCTTGGAATCATTCCCCCAGGCGTTTTTCAGAACCCGGTGTATGCGGCTGTAGCAGTGCTCACTTCCGTGCTTGTATTTTTCCTTCTTTATTTTAAAAGAGAATTGTTGGAAGGAAATGTTACTTATGATAAGGTGATGCTGGTGATGGACTCTGTGGGACTTGGGATTTTTACGGTAGTTGGGGTGAACACAGGAATCCGCCAGGGCTTTGCAGACAATACCTTCCTGCTGGTATTTGTGGGAACCATCACTGGAGTTGGCGGAGGATTGCTCCGTGATATGATGGCAGAGGTACCTCCCTATATTTTCGTAAAGCATATTTATGCATGTGCTTCCATTGTGGGAGCGATTGTGTGCGTGTATACGTACCGCTGGTTTGGGGTGGTGGCATCCCTGATCTTCGGATCTGCGGCGGTGATCCTGATGAGATATCTGGCAGCACACTACAGGTGGAATCTGCCGAAATTGAAGTAAGGAATTAGAAGGGGATATTGGAATAGCTTCCGGATAGAAACGGAGGCTATTTTGAGTTTTTTCGGGAGAAAAATCTTGTAAATTATTTACAGGAATGTTACCATTTTAAAGATAGCGAAATATAGAGAAAAGGAGTACTTATGATTAAAGCAGAGAATTTATCCTACTCTTTTCCACATAAAGAGTTATATAATAAAATTTCATTTACCCTGGAAGATGATGTGCATTGTGCTTTCATTGGCACAAATGGAACCGGTAAGAGCACACTTGTGAACATGATCCTTCAGCCGGATGATTATTTATACGATGGAAAGCTGATCATCGATGTGCCTGGAAGAATCGGGTATGTCAGTCAGTTTTACACCATTGATGAGGAAAAAGAAGTTACTGTATTTGACTATATCAGTGAAGAATTTGTGAGATTGCAGAATAAGATCAACCAGATTTGTGAAGATATGGCCACTACGGATCATCTGGAAGAGCTGATGGAGGAATATCAGCAGACTTTGGATGAGTTTAATGCCATTGATGGTGATTTTTATGAAAGTAATATCCGCAAACAGCTGAAGCTGGCGGGGCTGGCAGGGTATGAAGACCAGCTTCTTACCAATTTAAGCGGCGGAGAGTTCAAGCTGGTGCAGGCAATCCGGGAGATGATGATCAGTCCGAAATTTATTATTATGGATGAGCCGGATGTGTTCCTGGATTTTCAGCATTTAAATGCACTTCGGAATCTGATCAATTCCCATAAGGGAACCTTGCTTGTGATCACCCACAACCGTTATCTTCTGAATCATTGCTTCAACAAGATCCTTCATTTGGAAAATACAGAGATGCAGGAGTTTGACGGCAATTATGTGGACTACAATTTTGCCCTTTTGCAGATGAAGATTGAGCAGCAGGAGCTGGCTGCGGCAGATATGGAGGAGATCGAGCGCAACCGGAAGATTGTGGAGCGCTTACGGAACAGTGCGACAGCCATTGACAGTGCCACAAGGGGAAGAAGCCTTCATGCAAGGGTTTCCCTGTTGGAGCGGCTGGAAGCCAGAAAAACAAAGTCTCCGTTTGTAGATATTAAACAGCCGGAGATTGTGCTGCATGCAGATGAGGATTTGACAGGAAATGCTTTGGAAAAATCAGCCGGTGAATTTCAGGAAACAGAAGGAAAAGCGGTTCAGGAAAATTTAGGTGTTGAAAAAAAGGTTCAAGACACTGTACTTACAGTAGAAGACTATAATGTAACTTTTGACCGTGAGATCATGGAACATGTCTCCTTCTCTCTCCAGGCAGGTGAGAAGGCTGCAATTGTGGGACCAAACGGTACAGGTAAGACAACTCTTCTCAGAGACATTATCAAGGGCGAAAATCCGGCCATCCACCTGGGAGAAAATGTAAAAATGGCGTATCTTTCCCAGATGCATGGGGAGGTATTTGATGAGAAAGCTACCGTCCTTAAGAATTTCGCAGATGCAGGCTTTGACACAGATGCCCAGGTGATCGCTTATCTGAAAACTTATGGCTTTGAGGAAGAGCTGATCTACAGTCCGGTGGGAGAGTTGTCTGGTGGAGAAAAGAACCTTCTCCAGCTGGCGAAGATTTCCAGAACTGGTGCCAACCTGCTGCTTCTGGACGAGCCTACCAGCCATCTGGATACCTATTCCCAGCTGGCCTTAGAGCAGGCCATAGAGAAATATAATGGAACAGTGCTCATGGTTTCCCATGATTTCTACACCGTTGCCAATTGTATGGATTACGTGCTTCTTACAGAAGATAAAGGTCTTCGCAAGGTGAGCATGCGAAAATTCCGAAAAATGATCTACGCCGATCATTTCGATAAAGATTATCTGGAATATGAGCAGAAGAAAAAAGAACTGGAGAACCGGATCGCTTTCGCTCTTCAGGCTGGTAAGTATGAGGATGCGAAAAAGATTTCGGAGGAACTGGAGAAACTTTTGCAAAAATATAACGGATAGGGAATCTGATAGAATATATTTTGGGGCTGGGAATATTTAATGCGATATTGCTAAAATATAAGTCAGGCAAAGAAAATGTATTGTGGATAATTGTAGTATTATTGTTACTGACGACCGGTTTTGTCCAAAACCATCCGGTATTTTTTGCCCGGAATCAGACGGAATTTCTGTCCGCCAGAGACTTTTATTTAAATTTCTGGCGGACATTTTTC